>JBDHRZ010000087.1:0-9136 GCA_039807845.1 Rhodoferax sp. | reverse complement strand
GCGGTGGCGACCATGCGCCCTGGTTCGTGGCGCGCAAGGACCTCGCGCACAACACCCTGTGGGTGGTGCAGGGGCACGATCACGCGTGGCTGCAATACCAAAGCCTGCATGCGAGCGATGCCAGCTGGGTCAGCGGCCAGGCGCCCGCGGCCGGCGCCCTCGCCGCCAAGGCGCGCTACCGCCAGGCGGACGCCGAGTGCATGCTGGAGCCGGACCCGGCGGCGCCGGCCGCGTTCGGGCTGCAGTTCCGACAGGCCCAGTGGGCCGTCACGCCTGGACAGTCGGCGGTGCTGTACGACGGAGAAATCTGCCTGGGCGGCGGCGTGATCGATGCGGCGCAACTGGTGTCGCTTCAGCCCGATCGCGCCGCAGGTCCGCCGTTGAGGTCCGCCGTTGAGGTCCGCCGTTGAGGTCCGCCGTTGAGGTCCGCGCGTCTCAGCGCCTGGCCGGTGCGCCGGCACATGGCGCTGCGCAACAGCGTACTGCCGCTGGCGGGCGGCAGGCGACCCGTGGACGGGGTTGGTGTGCTCAGAACGGAATGTCGTCGTCCATGTCGTCGAATCCGCTCGACGGCTTGGACGCCGCCGCCGCTGGCGCGGTCGCGGCCGGCTGGCGTGTGGCGGTGCGGTGGGGCACCGCGGCCTGGCGGCCGTACGATTCGCCGCCGCCATCCTGGCCGCCGGCCGGCTCTCCCATGCCTTCGCGGCTGCCGAGCATCTGCATTTCGTTGGCGATGATGTCGGTGGCGTACTTCTCGACACCGTCCTTGTCGGTGTACTTGCGTGTCTTCAGGCGGCCCTCCACGTACACGGAGCGGCCCTTCTTCAGGTACTGCCCGACGATGTCGGCGAGCTTGCCGAAGAAGGTGACGCGGTGCCACTCGGTCTCCTCGACCATGTTGCCGTCCTTGCCCTTGTAGCGGCTACTGGTCGCCAGCGTGATGTTGGCCACCGGGTCGCCGCTGGGCAGGTAGCGGATCTCGGGGTCGCGGCCAAGATTGCCCACCAGAATGACCTTGTTCACGGATGCCATGCTTGCTTCTCCTGCGTTTGATGATCGATTATCGGCGCATCGGGTGGCAGCGAAGACAATGCGGCGTCCTCCACTTGCGGTAGCGCCGGCCGTGCCGCTGTCGCATCTCGGCGCGGCGTGCTGCAAGTCATGCCGTCGCGGTGCAGTGCGCCAGCCTGCACCGGCAGCGCGTGCGGGGTGGGGTTGTTCTTCGCTACACCGTCTCCTGCCATGCGCCCTGCGTCCGGATTTCCATTCGACCTGGTCATGTTCGACCTCGACGGCACCTTGCTCGACACCGCGCCGGAACTCGCCGACGCGGTGAACGACACGCTGGCCGCCCTTGGGCTGGGTACGGTCGAGCCGCACCGCGTGCGCGACTGGATCGGCAACGGCGTACGTGCGCTGCTGGCGCGCGCGCTGGCCGAGGCCGGTGGCGAACCCGCGGACGCGGTGCGGCTCGACCGGGCGCTCGACCTGTTCGCGGCGCGCTACTGCGCGCGCTGCGGCAGCAACAGCCGGCCCTATCCCGGCGTCGAGGCGCTGCTGCGCCAGTGGCATGGGCAGGGCACGCGGCTGGCGCTCGTCACCAACAAGGACGGCCGTTTCACCGACCTGCTGCTGGATCGCCATGGCCTGGCACGCTGGTTCGGCCGGGTGATCGCGGGGGACACGCTGGCGCGCAAGAAGCCGGCGCCCGATGGCATCCTCGACTGCCTGGCGCATTTCGGCACGCCGGCGTCGCGCGCCCTGTTCATCGGCGACTCGGCGATCGACGTCGCGAGTGCGCGCAATGCCGGCGTGCCGGTGTGGGTGCGCGCGGGCGGGTATAACCTGGGGCAGCCGATCGGCGACTGCCAGCCGGACCGCGTGTTCCACGACTACGCCGAGTTGTCGGGCGACTGAGCGGCGTGCGATCGGAATACGTCCACCGGAGGCCCGCCCATGGTGCAAGCGCGCAAGGTCCTGTTCATCTCGGCCGATCAATGGCGTGCCGAGTGCCTGTCGGCACTCGGGCACGCGGTGGTGCGCACGCCGCACCTCGACGCGCTGGCGCGCGAGGGTGTGCTGTTCAAGCGCCATTTCAGCGTCACCTCCCCGTGCGGGCCGGCGCGCGCGAGCCTGCAGACCGGTCTGTACCTGATGAACCACCGCTCCGGGCGCAACGGCACGCCGCTCGATGCGCGCCACAGCAACCTGGCGCAGGAGGTGCGCAAGGCCGGCCTGGACCCGATGCTGTTCGGCTACACCGACACCAGCGCCGATCCGCGCGGGCGCGATCCGAACGATCCGGCGCTGCGCACCTTCGAGGGCCCGTTGCCGGGCTATCGCGTGGGGATGCTGTTTCCGGACTACATGGCAGCCTGGATGAACGACCTGCGCGCCAAGGGCTACGCGTTCGAGGGCCGGCACGACGTCTATCAGCCGCGGCCGGGCTTCGAGAAGCCGGCCGAACGCGGGCACCGCTTCATCCCCACCCTGTACCAGGCCGCGGACAGCGACACCAGTTTCATGGCCGATCGGGTGCTCGAATGGCTGCGCGACCACCGGCAGGACGACTGGTTCATGCACTGCGTGTTCCTGCGCCCGCACCCGCCGGTGATCGCGCCCGAGCCGTACAACGCTCTGTACGACCCGGCTGTGGTGGATTTGCCGCGGCGCAAGGCCAGTGCCGAGGAGGAGGCACGCCAGCATCCGCTGCTGGCGCAGTGGATCGAAGCGCTGGCGCGGCCGAACCACTACGACGAACACAACGTGAACAACCTGGTGGACATGCCCGAACTCGAGCTGCGCCAGATGCGCGCGTGCTACTACGGCATGATGAACGAGGTCGACGATGCGGTCGGGCGCATCATCGAGCACTTGAAGTCCACTGGCGAATACGAGCACACGCTGATCATCTTCACCTGCGACCACGGCGAGATGGGGGGCGACCACTACACCTGGGGCAAGGAGCTGTATTTCGATCCGAGCTTTCGCATTCCGCTGATCGTGCGTGACCCGCGCCGTGCCGCGGACGTGACGCGCGGGCGCCAGGTCGACGCCTTCACCGAGTCGGTGGACATCATGCCGACGATCCTGTCCTGGCTCGATCTGGAGATTCCGGCGCAGTGCGACGGCCGCTCGCTGCTGGCGTTCCTGCACGGGCGCGTGCCCGAGCACTGGCGCGAGGAGGTCCACCTGGAGCTCGATTTCCGCTCCGGCCCCTGGAGCGGTCTGGCCGCCGAACAGGCACTCGGCCTGCTGCCCGACCAGTGCCAGCTGGCGATCGTGCGCGGCGAACGCTGGAAGTACGTCTTCTGCGCGGCCCTGCCACCGCTGCTGTTCGACCTGCAGGCCGACCCGCACGAGATGCACGACCTCTCGCGCGACCCGGCACACCAGGGCGTGATGCTCGAGATGGCGCAGCGCATGCTGGCCTGGCGGCTGGTGCATCAGGAACATGTGCTGAGCAACCTGCACAACGGCAGGAACGGCGTGGAGGACCGGCGGCGCGGCTACGACTGAGGCTCATCCCCGGATTGGAGATGATTTGCTCAACCTGTCCGTTAATTCGAGGAGTCGACTGCCCAACGCACGAGCCTCCTCAACCGAGAGCATTTGATCGAACTCGTGGATCGAGGAATGCAGTCCGATCCTTCCGCGTTTGACCCACAAGCTTGTTTCACCAAAATGTTCGATGTCACTCGCCATGTCAAGAAGTTCGAAACGGTCATCCAACAGAATTGGGATCAACCTCTCGACCTCCCTCTTGTCCAAGAAGTAGTCCGAGCCGCCAAGTGCAGCACATACCCATGCTTCCTCAATTGGCGCAGGAGACGCTGAGGATGGAAGTTTCAGCAGGAAGTGACAGCGGCCATGCGATCGAGTGCCCCGGTAGACGCAGAGCCAAGGCTCCTCGTAGTAGAAGAACCACTTGGTTGTCATGTCGCCGTTGAAGCCCTGACGCATGGCCTCGACTTCTTCAGGTGCATAGTGGACTCGAATGTTGATCGCTGTCCTGATTTCCGGGATCTCGACGGGCCGCAGTATTTCTTCGGCGACTGAATCTGCCGCGGCGCGGTCAACGACAACGAACTCGATCCGCTTCAAATTGTGAAAGTCCGGACTGAACTCCTTTGTGATCTCCATGGCAACCCGTGCCGACGCCGCAACAGGAAATCCCAATGCTCCGGCGGACAAAGCAGGCCATGCAATTGAAGTCAGGCCTTCTCGTTCCGCCAATTCAAGGATGTTCCAGTAGGTATTTCCCAACACATCCGCAGCGTCGGGTTCGATGTACCGTGGCCCGTGGCAATGAATGATGTTTGCACTATTCAAGCCGAAGCTCGGGGTGATTCTTGCCTCACCGACATCCAGAGGCGCGAGATGCCTGCACGCGTCGGCGAGCTGTGTGCGGTCGGCCTGTGCGCATATCGATGCACTGACCCGGCCGTCGAGGCGCAGGGACCGCGTGGTCGGATTGACAATCGCATCGACGCCGGACTTGGTTGCGATATCACCCGTCGACACGGACACCAGCGCCCTTCCGATATGTCGAGACGCCATCATGCCCGAATGCGGTTCGGTGCTGACGAAAGCTTGCTTCATGCTTCGATTGAACACTGAGGCCGACAGCGGGTCAAGGTTCGTCTGCGGCGACTTGAGGCTGCGCCGACGAACGTGTGACATCTCGATGTAGCGGCGCAGTCCGACTTGCCGGTGCAATTCAGCCGGCGCGACCCCCCGCGCCGCGAGGAGCAGCGTCGCGGGTCAGGTGGCAGCCCCGCTCCCCGTTTGCGTGCGCTGCTTACCCGCCCTGCGGACCCAGCATCTGCCGCGCGTCCACCCACTGGTCGAACTGCGCGGCGCTCACGGCACCCGAGGCCAGCGCCGCCGCGCGCAGGCTGGTGCCGTCGCGGTGCGCGGCCTTGGCGATGCCCGCGGCGCGGTCGTAGCCGATGTGCGGTGCCAGTGCGGTGACCAGCATCAGCGAGGCGTCCAGCGAGGCCTGCAGGCGTGCGCGATCGGGCTCGATGCCGGCCACGCAGTGGGTGGCGAAACTGCGCATGGCGTCACTGAGCAGGCGCAGGCTGTCGAGCGTGTCGTACACGATCAGCGGCTTGTAGACGTTGAGCTCGAACTGCCCCTGGCTCGCCGCCAGCCCGATCGCCACGTCGTGCCCGATCACCTGGGCACACACCATGGTGAGCGCCTCGACCTGGGTCGGGTTCACCTTGCCGGGCATGATCGAGCTGCCCGGCTCGTTCTCCGGCAGCCGCAACTCGCCCAGCCCGGCACGCGGGCCGCTGCCCATCAGCCGGATGTCGTTGCCGATCTTGGTGAGCGCGACCGCCAGCATCCTGAGCGCGCCGTGCAGCGCGACCAGGGCCTCGTGGCCGGCCATGGCGGCAAACAGGTTGTCCGACTGCACCAGCGGCAGGCCGAGCAGGGCCGCGAGCAGCGCCGCCACGCGCGCGCCGAACTCGGGGTGGGTGTTGAGCCCGGTGCCGACTGCCGTGCCGCCGATCGCCAGCGCGTGCACCGCCTGCAGGCTGTGGCGAATCTGCCGATCACAGAGCGCGAGCTGAGCCGCGTAGCCGCCGAACTCCTGCCCCAGGCGCACCGGGGTGGCATCCTGCAGGTGGGTGCGGCCGATCTTGATCGTGTCGTGCAGTCGCCGTGCCTGTTGCGCGAGTTCGCCGTGCAGCGCGTCGAGCGCCGGCAACAGGTGGTGCAGTGTGCGCTGCGCGACCGCGATGTGCATCGCGCTGGGGAAGACGTCGTTGGACGATTGCCCGAGGTTGACCTCGTCGTTCGGGTGGATCGGGCGCGCCGCTTGCGCCTGTGCCTGCAGCGTCTGCGTGGCCAGTCGCGCCACCACCTCGTTCACGTTCATGTTGCTCTGCGTGCCCGATCCGGTCTGCCAGACCGAGAGCGGAAACGCAGCGTCGTGCGCCCCTTCGGCGACGGCGCGTGCAGCCTGCGCGATCGCCTGCGCCCTGGTTGCGTCCAGCCGGTCCAGCGTCGCATTGACCTGCGCCGCGGCCCACTTGATCCAGGCAATGGCGTGGATCTGGGCGATCGGCATCGTCTGCTCGCCGATCGCGAAGAAGTGCAGGCTGCGCGCGGTCTGCGCGCCCCAGATCGCATCGACGGGCACTTCGATGCTGCCGAAGCTGTCGGTTTCCGTGCGTGTCGTGGACATGGTGCGGGCTCCCGTTGCGGCTGGTGCCGTGCGAGGCACTGCACGTGGCATGCTACGGCACAACCCACGCGCTTGCCGGGCGCAACGCAACAGGCCCTGCGCCGGTGATGACATGACCGTACCCGCGATGCACAGGATCGCGAGGTGCCCATTTCGTGCGCCCGTCACCCTGGCGGCGCGGCCCCGGGCGCGTAGCGACGACCTATCTGGACGAGCGCAGCCTGAGCGCTGCCGTGTCGCGGCCCCGGGCGCGTAGCGGCGACGGATGGTTCGACGCGCGCGCGCCGCACGGCCGCAACGGGGAGGCCTCCCTTCAGGAACGCCCGGCGCCACGGGTTGCAGGACGCCCGGCGGGCAGGTTGCCGCTCCATTGGCAGGTGTGGTTGCGGCAGCGGTAACGCTGCACTGGCGACAGCAGGCTGATCACGCGGTCGATCCAGCGCCGCGATATGCGGATCAACGGTCCCGCGCAGTTCGGACAGGTGCGTCGGGACCCGTCCGCGTCCGAGGCAGGGGGGGCAGGATCGCTGTACTGCATGCGGCATTGTCAAGCGCGTTGCGCAAGCCGTGGCGTGACATAGTCGACAAACGGTGTGATGGTGTTACGCCGTGCCATGCCGTGTCGCGTCACGCCACGCCGCGCTGGTGTTGTGCCCGCCCGGTGCCGGGCGAGGCGGGTCGCGGCGGGTTCAGAACCGCGGCAGGCCGGCGAGCGCCGGGTTGGCCGGGGTGCCGTTGCGCACCAACTCGCGCCCGTACTCGGCGCAGCGCTGCAGCGTCGGGATCACCTTGCCCGGATTGAGCAGCCCGGCGGGATCGAACGCCGCCTTGAGCGCGCGCATCGCCGCGAGTTCGTCGGCGCTGAACTGCACGCACATCGAGTCGAGCTTTTCCACCCCCACGCCGTGCTCGCCCGTGATGGTACCGCCCATCGCCACGCTGGTCTCGAGGATCTCGGCACCGAACTGCTCGCAACGGCGCAACTGGTCCGCGTCGTTGGCGTCGAACAGGATCAGCGGGTGCAGGTTGCCGTCGCCGGCGTGGAACACGTTGGCGCAGCGCAAGCCGTACTTGCGCTCCATCTGCTGGATCGCCAGCAGGATGTCGGCCAGTCGCCGGCGCGGGATGGTCGAGTCCATGCACATGTAGTCCGGGCTGATGCGCCCGCTGGCCGGGAACGCGTTCTTGCGCCCGCTCCAGAAGCGCAGCCGCTCGGCCTCGTCGCGGCTCACCGCGATGCGCGACGCGCCGTGGCGCTGCAGGACCTCGCGCATGCGGCCGATCTCTTCCTCGACCTCCTCGGGCGTGCCGTCGCTCTCGCAGAGCAGGATTGCCTCGGCCTGCAGGTCGTAGCCGGCGCGCACGAAGTCCTCCACCGCGGCAGTCATCGGCTTGTCCATCATCTCCAGCCCGGCCGGGATGATGCCGGCGGCGATCACGCCGGCCACCGCCGCGCCGGCCTGGCGCACGTC
Organism: Rhodoferax sp.; assembly: GCA_039807845.1. Taxonomy (GTDB): domain Bacteria; phylum Pseudomonadota; class Gammaproteobacteria; order Burkholderiales; family Burkholderiaceae_C; genus CAISIP01. Next base: position 1,465 of record JBDHRZ010000087.1, on the reverse strand, counting down.
GTCGAAGCTGGCCATGATGCAGCGCGCCAGCAAGGGTCTGGGCACGAGCCGGACGGTGACTTCGGTGATCACGGCGAGCATGCCTTCGGAGCCGATCACGGCCGACAGCAGGTCGTAGCCCGGCGAGTCGAGCGCGTGCGACCCGAAGGCGACGGCCTCGCCCGCGACCGTGAAGCCGCGCACCGCGAGCACGTTGTGCAGCGTCAGGCCGTACTTCAGGCAGTGGACGCCACCCGAGTTCTCCGCCACGTTGCCGCCGATGGTGCAGGCGATCTGGCTGGACGGATCGGGAGCGTAGTACAGGCCCAGCGGCGCGGCCGCCTCGCTGATGGCGAGGTTGCGCACACCACTTTGCACGACCGCGGTCCGGCTGGCGACATCGATGGACACGATGCGGTTGAACCGGGCCAGGCTCAGCGTGACGCCCAGCGCATGCGGCAGCGCGCCGCCCGACAGGCCGGTGCCGGCGCCGCGCGCCACCACCGGAACTTCCATCCGGTGGCAGGTCTGCAGCACGCCCTGCACCTGCGGTTCGTTCTCGGGCAGCGCGACCACCATGGGGCGCCGGCGGTACGCGGTGAGCCCGTCGCACTCGTAGGGCGTGGTGTCCTCGTCGTGCCACAGCAGCGCGTGGGCAGGCAGCACCGCACGCAAGGCCTGCACGACGGCCGCCTGGCGCGCGCGCCGGGTGTGTCGTGCGGACTGGTCGTCGGTGCCGGATGCGTCCATCGTCGGTGCTGCGCTTGCTTGCCGGCGCCCACTGTAGCCTATCGCGCGGCCGCTTGCGTGCCTCGGTGATCGGCCGCACGGTGGTGGAGCGCGGGCCGCGCGCGGGCTGCACCCGAGTGGTTGCGCCCGGCGGCTGCAGCGGGTATTTCCCGATACCTTCGCGCGCGAGGCGCGTGTTAGAGTTTGTGACACGCCCCGGGTCCGCGCATGAGGAAACGCAGGGCCGCTCCCAGGTTTCCTCGCAGCGCCTCGGGGGTGCCTGGCAAAGCCAGCGCTGGGGCGCTTGCACGGCGCCCGTCTACAACCCAACTGCAGGAGATGCGATGTCCGACACACAGTCCCCCATGACCCGCCGCGGCGCCCTGCTGGGCCTGGCCTGCACGGCATTGGCACCGGCGGCCTGGGCGCAGCAGAAGTTCATCAACATCCTGACCGGCGGGCAAAGCGGCGTGTACTACCCGCTGGGCGTGGCCTTGTCGCAGATCTATGGCAAGGCCTTGCCCGACGCGAAGGTCACGGTACAGGCCACCAAGGCATCGGCCGAGAACCTCAACCTGCTGCAGGCCGGGCGCGGCGAGATCGCCTTGACGCTGGGCGATGCCTTGTCCGACGCCTGGAACGGCGACAAGGATGCCGGCTTCGCGGCGCCGCTGAAGAAGTTGCGCGCCGTCGCCGGCGTGTATGCCAACTACATCCAGATCGTCGCCGGCGCCGATTCGGGCATCCGGTCGCTGGC
>JBDHRZ010000086.1:0-9182 GCA_039807845.1 Rhodoferax sp. | reverse complement strand
AAGCGCACCATCCGCGAGCACATCGACGTGGAGATCCACAAGGTCGACCTCGAGCGGCTCATCGCCAATCGCCGCGCGCAGGCGCAGCCCGCCGCAGCCAACGCCTGAAAGCATTCCATGCCCGCATCCCGCGCCCAGCGCCTGGAACCGATCCGCATCCGCGCCATCACCAGCGTGGCGCTCACCGGCGAGACGCCCAAGGGCGGCTGGTCCAACGAGATCAAGCCGGAGGACTCGGTCAAGGCGCTGCTGGCCGTGCACACCGACGCCGGCATCACCGGCTACGGCAGCGCATTCACCGACGGCCGACTGGTGCGGGCCGCGCTCGCGGTGCTCGAGCCGCTGTTCCTGGGCGAGAACGCGCTGGAGGTCGAGCGGGTGAGCGAGAAGCTGCACCAGAACACTTTCTGGATGGGGCGCGGCGGCAGCCTCACGCATGCGATCAGCGGCATCGACATCGCGCTGTGGGACATCCTGGGCAAGGCCACCGGGCTGCCGGTCGGCCAGTTGCTGGGCGGACGCCACCGCCAGCGCGTCCAGCCCTACTGCTCCCTGCTGATGGAGCAGCCGGCGCAGATGTTCGACGCCATCACGCGGTATCGCAAGCAGGGCTTCAGCGCATTCAAGATCGGCTGGGGGCCGTTCGGCCGCGCCATGGACCACCGGCTCGACGCCGCCATCGTGCGCGCGGCGCGCGAGGCGGCCGGCCCGGATGCCAGACTGATGGTGGATGCGGGGGCCAGCGACGCGCACTGGCCGCACGGCCTGAAATGGGCACTGCGCAGCGCCGAGATGCTGGCCGAATACGACGTGCACTGGTTCGAGGAGGCGCTGCGCCCCGACGCGATCGACGACTTCTGCACGCTGCGCCGTGCCAGCCCGGTGCGCATCGCCGGTGGCGAGGTGTTGACCCGGCGCCAGGCCTTCCTGCCCTGGCTGGCACGCGGCGCACTCGACATCGTGCAGCCCGACGTCACCAAGGTCGGCGGCATCAGCGAACAGCGCCGCATCGCCTGGATGGCGCACGACTTCGGCATCCAGTACATCGGCCACGGCTGGAACACCGCGCTCGGACTGGCGGCCGACCTGCAACTGGCCAGCGCCATCCCGGACAGCGACCTGGTCGAATACATCGGCGGCAGCCCGTACGTGGACGGCATCCTGGAGCAACCCTTCACGCTGGACGCGCAGGGGTTCCTCGACATCCCCGACACGCCCGGGCTGGGCGTGTCGCTGGACCGCGAGAAAGTGGCGCGCTACTGCAGCGACGCCACGCCGCTGTTCAGCGCGTGAGCGTGGACATCAAGCCGGTTGCCGGAGGCCGTCCGATGACCAATCCCTTCTCCCTGCACGGGCGTGTCGCGCTCGTCACCGGCGCCTCGCGCGGCCTGGGCGCCGGCATGGCACTCGGACTGGCGCAGGCCGGCGCCCACGTGGTGCTCAACGGACGTGACCTGCCACGCCTGCAGCAGCGCCAGCGCGAAATCAGCGAAGCCGGCGGACAGGCCAGCGTCGCGGCCTTCGACGTGTGCCGGCGCCCCGAAGCGGACGCCGCGATCGACGCCATCGAGGACCGCCATGGCCACCTGGACATCGTGATCAACAACGCGCTCACCGGTGCGCCGCGTGACTTCTTCGACATCACGGACGAGGACTGGCGCGTGTCGCTCGATTCAGCGCTGGATGCATGCTTTCGCATCGCGCGCAAGGCCGCGGCAGGGATGGTGGCGCGAGGCTGGGGCCGCATCGTGATGATCTCCTCGGTGAACGCCCGCATCAGCCGCGGCACCAACACGGGCTACATCACGGCCAAGGCGGGGCTCGAAGGGCTCACGCGCGGCATGGCGGTCGAACTCGCCGCCAGGGGTGTCACGGTGAACGCGATCGCACCCGGCTACATGGCCACCGACATCAATACCGAATTTCGCGCCGATCCGCAACGCTACGAGTGGATCCGCAAGCGCACCCCGATGCTGCGCTGGGGCACGCCGCAGGACCTGGCCGGTGCCGCCGTATTTCTCAGCAGCGATGCCTCGGCCTTCATCACCGGCCAGACGCTGGTGGCCGACGGCGGCATGACGATCGCGATCTGACGCTCCCGCACGCGTTCAGGCGCACGCGCCGGTGACGCACACGTCGCCGCGCAATCCATTAAAGTCCCACGCAGCGCGCGCCACGCGATCGCGCCCGCACCATGGAGACAGCACCCGATGACCCACGCAAACGAAGACTACACCCCGCCTGCCGTCTGGACCTGGGAGAAGCCGAGCGGCGGGCGCTTCGCCAACATCAACCGTCCCGTGTCGGGCGCCACGCACGAGAAGGAACTGCCGCGCGGCAGGCATCCGCTGCAGTTGTATTCGCTGGGAACGCCCAACGGCCAGAAGGTCACCATCCTGCTGGAGGAACTGCTGGCGCTGGGTCACGCCGGCGCCGAGTACGACGCCTGGCTGATCCGCATCAACGACGGCGATCAGTTCGGCAGCGGCTTCGTCTCCGTGAACCCGAACTCCAAGATCCCGGCGCTGCTGGACTACAGCGAACCGACACCGGTGCGGGTGTTCGAATCCGGTGCCATCCTGCAATACCTGGCAGAGAAGTTCGACCACGCCTTCCTGCCGAGCGTGCGCGCGGCGCGCGCCGAGTGCCTGTCCTGGCTGTTCTGGCAGATGGGCAGCGCGCCTTACCTGGGCGGCGGTTTCGGCCACTTCTACGCCTACGCGCCGAGCAAGATGGAATACCCGATCAATCGCTTCACGATGGAAGTCAAGCGCCAGCTCGACGTGCTGGACAAGCGCCTGGCCCACAGCGAGTACCTCGCCGGCGCGCAATACACGATCGCCGACATCGCGGTCTGGCCCTGGTATGGCGCACTGGCCAAGGGCCTGCTGTACGGCGCCGGCGAGTTCCTGCAGGTGCACGAGTACCGCCACCTGCTGCGCTGGACCGACCAGATCGCGCAGCGCCCGGCGGTGCAGCGCGGGCGCATGGTGAACCGCACGTCCGGCCCGCTGGAGCACCAGTTGCACGAACGCCACGACGCCAGCGATTTCGAGACCCGGACCGCGGACAAGCTGGCTGCGTCGAGCTGACAGCCCATGACGCCATGGACCGCACATGCGCGAGGTCCCGTGCCCGCCTGCATCTCCCGACACACTGAGCGCATGCGGCGCACGCGCGCGGGAGGCTGACCCGTCATGACCCGTTACTGGTTGATGAAATCCGAGCCCTCGGAGTGCTCGATCGACGATGCGCTGGCCGCACCAGACCACACAGTGCCTTGGACCGGCGTGCGCAACTACCAGGCACGCAACTTCATGCGCGACGCCATGCGGGTGGGCGACGGGGTGCTGTTCTACCACTCGAGCTGCCCGGAGCCAGGCATCGCGGGCCTCGCGCAGGTGGTCTCCGCACCGTACCCGGATCCGACCCAGTTCGAGCCCGGCAGCGAGTATTTCGACCCGAAATCCGATCCGGCCAATCCGCGCTGGCTGCTGGTGGACGTGCAGGTGGTGCGCAAGACGCGCCTGCTCGGCTTGCCGGAACTGCGCGCTGCACCCGGCCTCGAGGGCATGCTGCTGCTGCGCCGCGGCAACCGGCTGTCGATCACGCCGGTGGAGCCGGCGCACTGGCAGCTGATCACGGACGGCCTGCTGGCCAGGCACCAGAACACCGGCTGAAACCCGACGGCGACGGCGGCACAGCCTCAGCGACGCGGCGCACCAACGGGGCTGGATTCGCCCAAGAGGAAACGCAGAGCCGGTCCCGGCTTGCCGCGCACGCCCTCGGGGACCTGACGAGGCCTGGGCTGGCGCTACAGGCCCAGCGCGAGCTGCGCGGCCTCCGACATGCGCGAGCGGTCCCAGGGCGGATCGAACACGAAGTCGACGTTGGCTTCGGCCACGCGCGGCAACGCCATCAGCTTGTCGGCGATCTCCTCGGCCAGCACGTCGCCCATGCCGCAGCCCGGCGCGGTGAGCGTCATCTTGATCGAGACGCGCACCTGTTCGTCGTCGATCGGGATCACGTCGCAGACGTAGACCAGGCCGAGTTCGACGATGTCGACCGGAATCTCCGGGTCGTAGCAGGTCTTGAGCGTCTGCCAGACGAGGCCACGCACGTCATCGATGCCGACGTTCTCGGGAATCTCCAGCGCCACCGGCACGTCGCGCCCGATCGCGTCGGCGTCGCTCCCCTTGAGGCGCACCATCTGCCCTTCGACCACCAGCGTGAAGCTCGATCCCAGCGCCTGTGTGATCTGCGCCCAGGTGCCCTCCTCGAGCTGGATGGGCGTGCCGTCCGGAATGCACTCGACCTGGACCGGCCGGCGCACCAGCACCGATTCACGCATGCGGCTCATCGGGCGGCTCCCTGTGCGTCTGCGGCGATGGCGTGCATCAACGCATGCCAGCCCAGCAGGGCGCACTTGATGCGGCTGGGATAACGGCGCACGCCAGCCAGGCTGATCAACTTGCCGAGCTCCGCCCCGGCCGGCTCCAGTTGCCCGGTGAGGACGGCGCGAAAGCGCTGCTGCAAGTCCTTGGCGTACTCGACGTCGCGCCCAATCACGGCCTCCGTCATCATCGAGGCGGACGCGATGCAGATCGCGCAACCCTGGCCGTGGAAACGGATGTCGCGCACGGTCTCGCCCTCGATCTGCAACTCCACCCCGAGGTCGTCACCGCACTGCGGATTGTTGCCCCGCGCCTGGTGGCTCGGTGCCTCCAGGTGGCCGAAGTGGCGCGGTGCACGCTTGTGCTCGACGACGATCTCCTGGTAGAGCGCGCGCTCCGCCGCATCCTCACCCAGACTCGGCGTGCCCGGTGTACTCATTGGACGACCCTCCGTGCTGCGCACTGCGAAACGGACATCTCGGGGACAGACCGCAGCGCCGCGCAGCGGTGCGGAGCTCTGTCCCCGACACCTCGTAGCTGTCCGGCTGTTCGCCCTGGGAACGGCCCGGCGGCATCCCTTCCGGACACCTCCGCCTGACGGCTTCGGTGCGAGCGCCTTGGGAACGGCCCGGCGGCATCCCTTCCGAACACCTCCGCCTGACGGCTTCGGTGCGAGCGCCTTGGGAACGGCCCGGCGGCGCTCATCGCAGCACCTCCAGCGCGTGTGCCACGCCGGCCACGAGACGGTCCACCTCGTCGGTGCTGTTGTAGAGCGCAAACGAGGCGCGCGTGGTGGATCCGCAACCCAGGTGCTGCAGCAATGGCTGGGCGCAGTGATGGCCGGTGCGCACCGCGATGCCGCGCTCATCGAGCAGGGTTCCGATGTCGTGCGGGTGGACGTCGTCGGTGACGAACGAGACGATTGCCGAAGGGCCGGTCTGCGGTGAGAGCACGCGCACGCCATCGAGCGCCGACAGGCCGGCGACCGCGTGCGCACGCAGCAGATTCAGGTGGCGATCGATCGCCGCCCGGCCCACGGCGAGGATGTACTGCGCCGCTGCGGCCATGCCGACGGCGCCCGCCACGTTGGGCGTGCCGCCCTCGAGCCGGGACGGCAGTTGCGCAAACGACGCCTCCGTGTAACTGACCCACTCCACCATGTCGCCGCCGAGTTGCTGCGGCACCAGACGCTCGAGCGCCCCACGGCGGCCAACCAGCGCACCGGTCCCCATCGGTCCATGCATCTTGTGGCCGGAGAACACCAGAAAATCGCACTCCAGCGCGGCCAGGTCCAGCGTGTCGTGGCTGACCGCCTGGGCGGCGTCGAGCACGGTGAGCGCGCCCGCACGCGCAGCCAGTTCGAGCAAGGCCTCGAACGCAGGCCGCTCGCCGGTCGCGTTGGCGCAGGCGGTGAGCGCGAAGACACGCGTGCGCCCGCCGCTCAGCAGCGCACGCAGATCGTCCGCGTGCAAGCGCCCCTGGGCATCCGGCAGCAGGATGCGCAACTCGGCGCCGCTGCGCCGCGCGGCCGCCTGCCACGGTACCAGATTGGCATGGTGCTCGAGCCCGCTGACGATGATCTGGTCGCCGGGCTGCAGCACGCGTGCGGCCCCTTCGGCTGCGCACAGACCGGCCGCCACCAGGTTCAGCGCGGCCGTCGTGCCGGAGGTGAATACCAGTTCGTGCCGCCCGTCGGCGCCCACGAAGCGCTTGAGCGTTTCACGGGCCTGCTCGAACGCGTCCGTGGCGCGCTGGCTGAGCGTGTGCACGCCGCGATGGATGTTGGCGCGGTCGCGCGTCTCGAACTGGTGCATCGCGTCCAGCACCGGCAGCGGCACCTGGGTGGTGGCGGCGTTGTCCAGGTAGGCCAGCGGATGGCCATGCACGGTCTGCGCGAGCACGGGGAAGTCGCGCGCCAGCGCCACCAGCGCCATCCGGTCATTCATGTTGCGACTCCGGGGCGGCACCGAGATGGCGCGCGACACCCTGCGTGATCATGGCATCCACCTCCAGGCTGTCCATCAGGCCCGGGCTGTCCAGGCACGCGGCCAGCGAGGCGCGCGCCATGCCCTCGACGATCAGGGCGCGGGCCACGCGCTCGTCCAGGCCGCGCTGGGCGGCGTAGAACAGCATGTCCTCGGACAAGGCACCCCAGGTCGCGCCGTGCGCGGCCTGCACGTCGTCGTGGCAGATCTCGAGTTGCGGGCGCAGCACCAGCTTGGGCTGCCCGCCCAGCGGCAGGCCGCTGAGCCGTTGGCGCACCTCGGTGCCATCGGCACCCGCGGCGATGCGGGTATGCGCATTGACGACGATGCGCGCCTTGCCGCTGCCCAGCGCCAGACTCTCGACGTTGCTGGCGGCGCGCGGTGCCGCGTGCAGCACACGCACCTGCTGCTCCAGCGCGCTGGCACTGGACAGCAGCACACCGGCCACGCGCGCCCGCGCCTGCTCGCCCTGCGAGAGGTCGATCACGCTGCGCTGCAGGTGGTACTCGCTGCCCGAGGCCAGCAGCGCCTGGTGGTAGAGCGCGCCGGGCCCGAGCCGCGCGTGGACGAAATGCGCCACCCGGTCCTGCGGCCCGGCGGCAGCCAGGCGCAGATGGCGCAGCGATGCCCCGGCACCCACGCGCACGTGGACGTGCAGGTTCTGCACCAGCGCGTGACCACAGGCCGCGTCGCCGCGCTCGTGTATATCCACCAGCACGCAGTGCACCCCGGGCAACAGGTCGATCACCAGCATCGGCGCCTCGACCTGGGCGCGCGGCTGGTGGCGCAACTGCAGCCAGACCGTATCGCCGGCACCGCGACCGGGCGCATTGCCGATCTGCAGGCGCAGGCCGCGCCGGCACAAGGCACGGTGCGCCCAGGCAAAGGGCCCGGCATCGTCGTCCCCGTCGGGCAGGGGGATGCCGGCAAACAGCTCGGCGCGCTGCTGCGGGTCGCGCGCGTCCAGCCAACGGGCTTCGACCCGGCCCTGCAGGCTGTCGCCGACCGGGTGCACGGTCCAGCCCGCGCCGTTCAGCGGCGAGGCATCGCAACCCTGCGGCGCGTCGGGCGGCGTGTCGCCGAGCCAGACGCCGGCTGCCGGCGGCGGCAAATGGCGAAACGACTCGGTGGTGCGGGAGATCCAGTGCCCCTCGGTGAGGCGGTTGCGCGCGAACAGCGCCTCGGCGCGCGCGCTATCCATGGTGCAGCCTCCGTGCTGGCACGGCTGCGCGGGGTCGGCGCTGGGGCATGACGGCACGCTCCATGATCAAACCGCCGCGGACTCGCCGGCGCGGGCAAACCCGGTGCGCGCGATCTCGTGCGCCAGCGCGACGTCGCCGGTCTCGGCGATGCAACCCTGGTCCAGCCGCAGCACGGCATCGGGGGCCAGCGAATCGATCAGGTGCAGATAGTGGGATATCACGATGAAGGCGGTGCCGCGCGCGCGCATCTCCTGCACCAGCGCGACGACCGCGTGCACCCCGTCGATGTCCATGCCGGAGTCGATTTCGTCGAGCACCGCCAGCCGGGGCTGCAGCAGTGCCATCTGCAGCAGTTCGTTGCGCTTGCGCTCGCCGCCCGAGAAACCGTCGTTCACCGGACGCGCCAGCATCGCCTCGGGCAGACCCAGGCGCGACGCCGCACCGCGCGCATCGCCGAGGAAGTCGAATGCGTCCAGTGCGCCCTCGCCGCGTGCCTGGCGTACCGCGTTGACCGCGGTGCGGATGAACAGGTTGTTCTTCACGCCGGGGATGTCCGGCGGTGCCTGGAATGACAGGAACAGGCCGGCGCGGGCACGTTCCTGCGGGCTCATCGCCAGCAGGTCCTGCCCGCCCAGCAGCGCCTGGCCGGCAGTCACGTGGTAGCGCGGATGGCCGGCCAGAGCAAAGCCCAGCGTGCTCTTACCGCTGCCGTTGGCACCCATCAGCACCACCAGCGCGCCGGGTGCGACGTCCAGCGACACGGAGCGCAGCACGTGGTGGCCGGCCACGTCGACGCGCAGGTCGCGCACGCTGAGCAGGGAGGGGGAATGGTTCATGCAGGATCCTCGTGGTTCGTTCTGCCGCCGGTCCGTCTCAGTACCGGCGATGGCATCTGTCGCAGGCCCTCAACCGACCGCGCCCTCGAGCGACACCGCAAGCAGTGCCTTGGCCTCGAGCGCGAACTCCATCGGCAACTCCTCCAGCACGGACTGGCAGAAGCCGCCCACGATCAGCGCCGTGCCCTCGTCGGGCGCGATGCCGCGCTGCTGGCAATAGAACAGGCGCTCCTCGGAGATGCGCGTGGTGGTGGCCTCGTGCTCGACCACCGCATCGCTGCGCGCCGCGTCGATGACCGGGAAGGTGTGGGCGCCACAGGCGCCGCCGATCAGCAGCGAGTCGCACTGCGTGTGGTTGCGCGCGCCGCTGGCGGTCGGGGCCACGCGCACCAGGCCGCGATAGCTGTTCTGGGCCTTGCCCGCGCTGATGCCCTTGGAGACGATGCGGCTGCTGGTATTGCGGCCCAGGTGCACCATCTTCGTGCCGGTGTCGGCCTGCTGCCAGTGGTTGGCGACCGCGATCGAATGGAACTCGCCGCGCGAATCGTCCCCGCGCAGCACCACGCTGGGGTACTTCCAGGTGATCGCAGAGCCGGTCTCGACCTGGGTCCAGGCGATGTGCGAGCGCCTGCCGGCGCACAGCCCGCGCTTGGTGACGAAGTTGTAGATGCCGCCGAGCCCGTTTTCGTCGCCCGGGTACCAGTTCTGCACGGTCGAATACTTGATGTCGGCGTCGTCGTGGGCGATCAGTTCCACAACCGCCGC
>JBDHRZ010000085.1:0-9184 GCA_039807845.1 Rhodoferax sp. | reverse complement strand
GCCACCGAGAAACGGCGCCGGCGCAAGCGCGGCACCCTGGTCGACCCGGCCCGGCGCGTGGTCATCAACGAGCTGGTGTGCGAGGGCTGCGGGGACTGCAGCGTGCAGTCGAACTGCCTGAGCGTGGAGCCGCTGGAGACCGAGTTCGGCCGCAAGCGCCAGATCAACCAGTCCAGCTGCAACAAAGACATGTCCTGCCTCAAGGGCTTTTGTCCGAGCTTCGTGACGGTCGAAGGCGGGCAGTTGCGCAAACAGTCCAGGGGCAAGGCCGCTTCGCCGTTCGCGCTCGGCACGCTGCCCGAACCGGAACTGCCGCGGCTGGATGCCGCGCCCGGCGCGGTCTGGGGCATCGTGGTGGCCGGCGTCGGCGGCACCGGCGTCATCACGATCGGCCAGTTGCTCGGCGTCGCCGCGCACATCGAGGGCAAGGGCATCGTCACGCAGGACGCCGCCGGCCTGGCGCAGAAAGGCGGCGCCACCTGGAGCCACGTGCTGATCGGGGAGCGCCAGCAGGACATCCGCACCACGCGCGTGGGCATGGCCGCAGCCGACCTGGTGATCGGATGCGACCCGCTGGTCGCCGCCGGCGCGGAGACCACGATGCGCATGCGCGAAGGCCGCACCCGTGTCGCGCTCAACGCGCACGCCGCACCGACGGCCGCGTTCGTGAAGGATGGCGGCTGGCAGAACCCGGCGCAGGCGTGCGCGGCGGCGATCGGCACGGTGGTCGGCGCGGGCGCGCTGGCGACGTTCGATGCGGACACCGCCGCCACCACCTTGCTGGGCGACAGCATCTATGCGAATCCGATGATGCTCGGCTACGCCTGGCAAGAGGGCTGGATTCCACTGCAGATGGCGTCGCTGCTGCGCGCGATCGAACTCAATGCGGTGCAGGTCGACGCCAACAAGGCGGCGTTCGAGTGGGGCCGGCGCGCGGCACACGATCCGGCTGCGCTGCAGAGTCAGCTCACGCCCGCGCAGGTGCTGCAATTCAAGCCGCGTGAGACGCTCGACGGCATCGTGGCGCGTCGCGTCGAGTTCCTCAGCGGCTACCAGAACCCCGCCTGGGCCGGTCGCTACCAGGCATATGTCGACAAGGTGCGCGACGCGGAGAGCCGGCTCGGCAGGACGGCGCTCTCCGAGGCCGTGGCGCGCAGCCTGTTCAAGCTGATGGCATACAAGGACGAATACGAGGTCGCCCGCCTGCACGCCGACCCGGCTTTCCAGGCGCGCATCCATTCGATGTTCGAGGGCGACTTCAGGGTGCACTACCATCTGGCGCCGCCGCTGCTGGCCCGACGCAACGAAAAGGGTGAACTGCAAAAAAAACGGTACGGCCCGGCGATGCTGATCGGCTTCAGGATGCTGGCCCGGCTCAAGGGCCTGCGCGGCACGGCGCTCGACGTGTTCGGCCGCACCACCGAGCGACGCGAGGAGCGCGCCCTGATCGACGAGTTCCGCACCTGCATCGACGAACTGCTGGCCGGGCTGAACGCCGACAACCATGCGCTGGCGCTGCAAATCGCGCGCCTTCCCGAGCAGATCAAGGGTTACGGCCACGTGAAGCAGCGCAGCCTGCAGGCCGTGCGCGCGCGCTGGCAGGAGCTGATGCAGCAGTGGCGGGTGCCGGCGGCGCCAGCAGAACGGCGCAGCGCCATGGGTGGGCGATAGGTCGGTCGCACGCGCGCCCGGGTCGGCGCGGGGGCGCGCTGGCGCGCTTCAGGCGTCCGACGAAGGCAGGCCGGCGCAGCCGCTGGCGCCATCGGCGCGCGCGCGCCAGAACACCGGCAGCATGTGCACGCTCTGCAGCACGAATGCCGCGCACCACGCGAGCGCGGCCAGACCCATCAGGAGCGAAGTCGCACCGGCGTACGCCGCGGCGCGCAGCAAAGCCCCGGCCACGAGCAGCGCAGCGCCCCAGATCACCCAGGGTCGCCCGGCCTTGTCGAGCCCGCTGTGCGTGTAGCCGGCGATGCAGACCACGAGATAGATGTTCAGCCCGATCACGCCGGCGGTCAGCACGTGCAGCCCGGCATTGGCGCTGAAGGCGTCGCTGAGCAACGCCACGCCGATGAGCGCATGGCCGGCCGCCATCAACACGTAGACGGCGTACAGCATGAGCGGCCAGCGCTGCATGAGCGGTCGGCCGATGTGCCAGTCGTTGAGCAGGTTGAGCGCCGCGCACGCCGCCGCCAGCGCCAGCCAGGCGCTGGTGTGCCCGCCGGGCTGATGGAATTCGGCCAGCGTGTACAGGCCGATGGCCAGCAGCGCAAGGTTGCGCCGTGGCGGCCGCGCAAGATAGGGGTCGCGCGCGACGCCTTCACGCGCAACCGTCTCGTCGATGCTGGCGTTGACGATGCTCATCGAGATGCGGCTCATGGCCAGCACGATCAGACCCATCCATACGCCCACCAGCGCGTGCAGCCAGCGTGTCGGTGCCAGCCCGCGCAGCGTGTCGAGATAGAAGCCCGCCGTGACGCCAGCCAGCACTGCCAGCGCCCACAGGAAGGACACATGGCGGCGATCGGGATCGCGCAGCAGGCGTGGGCCCAGCAGCGCCATGAGCCCGCCGATCAAGGCCAGCTGCGACAGCCCCGCCAACGCCAGGCCGGCATTCGGCCACCAGCCACTGGTCCAGAAGCCGAGCCGCGCGAGTAGCCACAACCCGACCAGCACGCGCACCGGTCGCATGTCGAAGGGCGGGGTGCGCGTGAATTCGGGCACCGCCGTCAGCACGAAGCCCGCCGCGGCGGCCAGTGCAAAGCCCAGCAGCAACTCGTGCGCGTGCCACACGAAGGGCCCGCCGGGAACGGCTGGCAGCGGCCAGCCGAGCAACAGGAAGCCGCCCCAGGCAGCCATCAGCGTCCAGCCCGCGACGAGCGTGAGCGTGAAAAATGATCGAAACGGGCACAGCCACAGCGGGTGCGCCAGCGACCAGAAGGGCGGGCGAAGAGTCGCGGTCACAAAGCCACCTCGCAGCCGTCACGTGGTCCCTGATGGGCTACCGCAAAGCCCTGGCCAGCCTGCAAAGGGGTATCGCCGGCCGACGCTGCCTCGGTGAGTGCGCCGTCTGCCGTGGCTGTATCGGCCGTCCCGAGGCAGTGCGATGACACGTGGGGATGGTTGGGTGTTTTCTCGTCAGCCGGGGACAGCAGTGCCGGCAAGTCGAAGGCCTGGCGCACCGCGCCCTGCGCCAGCAGCAGGGCCGCCTGCTGGTGCACCCAGGCGTCGCTGCGGCGTGCGGCGGGCACGGCCAGATCGAGTCGCCAGCGCAGGCGCGCAGGCGCACCCGCCAGCACGAGCACGGTGTCGGCCAGGGCGACGGCTTCCATCACGTCGTGCGTGATCATGAGCACGGCCAGCGGACGGCGTGCCTGCTCGGCCAGCAGCAGGCGGTGCATGTGCTGCTTCATGCCGATGTCCAGCGCGGAGAAGGGTTCGTCCAGCAGCAGCAGGCCGGGCTGCAGCACCAGGGCGCGTGCCAGCGCGACGCGGCTTTGCATGCCGCCGGAGAGCTGTGGCGGAAACTGCGCCAGCGCCAGTTCGTCGAGTCCTATCTCCCGGCCTATCGCATGCGCCGCGGCCAGGTACTCGCGGCGTGCCATGCCGCGCGCCTTCAGCCCCAGCGCGATGTTGTCCAGCGCGCTCTTCCAGGGCAGCAGGTGCGGCTGCTGGAACAGCATCGCCGTGCGCGCAAAGCCGTTGCGCACGCTGCCTTCGCGCACCGTCAGCAGGCCGGCGCACAGGTGCAGCAACGTGCTCTTGCCACTACCGGAGGGGCCGACCAGCGCGAGCGTGCGGCCGGCGGGCAGGTCCAGATGGATGTCTTCCAGCACGGCGCGCGGGCCGAAGGCATGCGACAGGCGCTCGATGCGCAGCGCTTCGCTCACTGGGCTACCCTCCGTGCTTCGCACTGCGGAGCTCTGTCCCCGACACCTCGTAGCTGTCCGGCTGTTCGCCTTGGGAACGGCCCGGTGGCACTCACGGCGTTCCCTCGGCGGAACCGCCGCTGTCACGCCAGCGCTCGATTTCGCGCTTGATCGGCTCCAGCAAGCCGTATTCGATCGCCAGCAGGATCAGCACCACCGCGGCGATCCAGGCCAGCGTCGCCGGCATGTCGAGCTGCGCGCGGCTGGTGGCGAGTTGCGCGCCGACGCCGCTGTCCGAGGCCAGCAGCTCCGCCATCACCACGACCTTCCAGCTGCTGCCCAGCGCCACGATCCAGGCCGGGAACAGATAGGAGATGACGTGCGGCAGGTAGACGTCGAGCACGCGCATGTGCCAGGGAAGCCGATAGGCGCGCGCCAGGGAGCGCCAGTGGCTCTCGAGAGTGCGCGCGCCCTGCAGCCCGCCCACGAAGACGATGGGGAAGCAGGCGATGAAGACGGTGAACACCGGCGTGCCGTCGCCGCTGCCGAACCACAGCATGGCCAGCACCAGCCAGGCGATCGGCGGTGTACCCAGCAGCACGGTGACCCAGGGGCGCGCCAGCATCGAGGCCGTCATCGATACGCCCGCGGCCACGCCGAGCGCACTGCCAGCCAGCATTGCCAGCGCCAGCCCCGTGAAGGCGCGCCGCGCCGTGATGAGCAGCGTGGGCCAGAGTGCGCCACCGGCTGTCATCCATTGCAGCAGCGTGGCTGCGGTCTGCAGCGGGGTGGGCAATACCAGCGGGCCGTAGACGGCAGCCAGTGCCTCCCACAGCGCCAGCATCATCAGCAGGCTGGCCAGTGCGCCCCAGCCGCCCCAAAGATAGCGCGGTATCCCGAGCAGCCAGCGGCGCAGCAGGTCCATCCCTCGCCGCGCTCAGCCGTAGAACGCCGCCGGCGGCAATCGGCCACCCACCAGGCCGGGCTGGCGATCGAGCAACTGCTGGTAGAAGAACTCCAGCTCGGGGCGCGCCGCGGCTGCGTCGACCCAGGTCATGGTCGACTGCGTCGCGCGTATGGCGTCGGCCACGCCGTCCGGGGTCAGCATGTCGACGTGCCGCGCGGCCATCTCGCCGCACGCCTCGGGGTTGGCCTTGCACCAGGCCAACGCCTTGGCATGCTCTTGCTCGAAACGGGCAAGCAGTGCCTTGTCCTCCTGCGCCTGGCCCAGCGCGACGATGCCCGCCTGCGGGATGCGTGCTGGGCGCTTCAGCACACGGCCCCATTCCTGCTGCAGATCGACGCTGCGGTACAGGTCGGGCGCGATGATCTTCATCGGCAGCGAGTGGCTCTTGCGCAGGCCCATCGACACTGCCGGCTCGGCCAGCAACGCGTGATCGGCGCGCCGCGTGATGAGCAACTGCAGCGCGTCGATGGGCGAGGCGACGTAGCGCAGTCGGACGTCCTTGCCGAGCGCCAGTCCTTCGCGCTCGGCCAGCAGGTTGAACAGGATGTCGGGCATGTCGCCCCGAAAGGGCATCACCACCTCCTTGTCGCGAAAGTCCGCCAGGGTCTTGAGGCCCTGCTCGCGCGAGACCATCCACAGCAGACCCCAGGTGGTGATGTCCAGCAGCCGCAGCGGCACGCCGCGGTTGTACAGGTTGGCCGCCACGTTGCTCGGCATGGCCACGAAGGTGGCGGACTGCTGGATCGCCAGCGCGCGCAACTGGTCGGGGTTCTTCCAGCTCGTGAACTCGACCTGGTCGGCCACGTCCTTCAGCGCGCCGCTGTCGACGATGCGCATCAGCGGATAGGACACCAGCGCAAACGGACCTGACAGCACCAGGCGTGCGCGCCGGGCCATACCGCTGACAGCGGCCTGCGCACGCAACGAGGGCACGGCGGACAGCGCTGCCGCGGCCAGGGCGCCGGCAGCAAGCAGGCGACGGCGGATCCCATTCGATGGTCGATCACTGGGTATCGTCACGGTTTCCTTTCCAGTTCAAACGCAGCGGGCAGGGCTCCACACCCTGGCACGCCCGGTCAGTCGTAATGATAACGACTCGCATTTACTCCTGTCAATGCGAGCCGATCATGCATGCATGGAAACCGTCAACCGACGTTCTCCTCCCGAACGATGCGCACGTGCGCGAACGCCCGGCGATGCCGGCCAGGCGTTGGGTTGCGTGGTGGAGGTGTGCGGCGCGTCGTTCGCTCTCGAGGGTCTGATTGCCTGCATGATCCTGCAAACGGTTTCAAGGATCATGCGATGCGCCCTGGCTGCCAACGCTGCGCAGCACCTGGAGAACTACCGGCGTGCAGACGGTGATACGCGCGAGGCGACCGGACGGCTGCCGCATAGAATAGGGGGTTGACTGGCGGCGGTGCTTCCGCCGGCGATGCAGACCTTGTCTCGGCCAATTTTTCCGGAGTTCCCCGTGTTCATTTCTTCCGCATTTGCCCAAACCACCGCCGCTGCCGGTGGCGACATGCAGTCATCGCTCATGGGGATGTTGCCCCTGGTGCTGATGTTCGTCGTGCTTTATTTTGTCATGATCCGCCCGCAGATGAAGAAGCAAAAGGAGCACCGGGCGATGGTCGAGGCGCTCGCCAAGGGGGACGAGGTGGTGACCTCTGGCGGCGTGCTGGGCAAGGTGACCCGGATCGGTGACAGCTTCCTGGGCGTGGAAATCTCCAATGGCGTCGAGATCCAGTTGCAGCGCGGCGCGGTGACGCAGGTGTTGCCCAAGGGCACGATCAAGTAGGAAGTAGGCGCCGCGCCTGGCAGTGCGCCAGCCAAGATTGCATGGCACCATCGTCTGCAGCAAGCCCGAACATGAACCGATACCCGGCCTGGAAATACCTGATCATCGCGCTCGCGCTCCTGGTGGGGGTGCTGTACACCCTGCCGAACTTCTTCGGCGAGGCGCCTGCGGTGCAGGTCTCCTCCGGCAAGGCGACCATCAAGGTCGACAGCGGCACCCAGGCCCGCGTGGAGGATGCGCTCAAGGCCGCGTCTATCAAGCCGGCGGCGATCACGTTCAGCGGCAACTCGATCAAGGTGCGGCTTGACACGGGCGACGAGCAGCTCAAGGCGAAGGACGCGATCCAGCGCGCGCTCAACCCGGATCCGTCGGATCCTCCGTACGTGGTGGCGCTCAACCTGCTGTCGCGCTCGCCGGGCTGGCTGACCGCGCTCGGCGCGGCGCCGATGTACCTGGGCCTGGACCTGCGCGGCGGCGTGCACTTCATGCTGCAGGTCGACATGCAGGCGGCGCTGACGCGCAAGGTCGAGTCGCTGTCGGGCGACCTGCGCACCGCGATGCGCGAGAAGAACCTGCGCCACAGCGGCATCACCCGCAGCGGGCAGGCGATCGAGATCCGGTTTCGTGACGCGGCGACGCTGGCGCAGGCGAAGAACCTGATCGCCGACCAGTTCGCCGACCTGCAGACGGTCGAGGCGCCCGACGGCGCCGAATTCAAGCTCACGGCGCGCATCAAGGATACGGCCGCGCGCACGATCCAGGCGCAGGCGCTCAAACAGAACATGGTCACGCTGCACAACCGCATCAACGAGCTCGGGGTGGCCGAGCCGGTGATCCAGCAGCAGGGGCTCGACCGTATCGTGGTGCAGTTGCCTGGTGTGCAGGACACGGCCAAGGCCAAGGACATCCTGGGCCGCACCGCCACGCTGGAGGTGCGCCTGGTGGACGAAACGCCGGAGGGCCAGGCCGCCGAGGCCGGTACCGGGCCGGTGCCGTTCGGCGACGAGCGCTTCCTGGACCGCAACAACCGGCCGGTGATCGTCAGGAAGCAGGTCATCCTGACCGGCGAGAACCTCACCGACGCCCAGCCCGGCTTCGACAGCCAGACCCAGGAAGCGGCGGTGCACCTGAACCTGGACGCGAAGGGATCGCGCATCTTCCGCGACGTCACGCGCGAGAACATCGGCAAGCGCATGGCGATCCTGCTGTTCGAGAAGGGCAAGGGCGAGGTCGTCACCGCGCCCGTGATCCGCAGCGAGATCGGCGGCGGGCGCGTGCAGATCTCCGGGCGCATGACGAGCTCCGAGGCGCAGGACACCGCCTTGCTGCTGCGTGCCGGTTCGCTCGCCGCCCCGATGGAGATCATCGAGGAGCGCACCATCGGACCGAGCCTGGGCGCGGAGAACATTTCCAAGGGCTTTCACAGCGTCACCTGGGGCTTCCTGGTGATCGTCGCCTTCATGTGCGTCTACTACATGCTGTTCGGCGTGTTCTCCAGCATCGCGCTGTCGGTCAACCTGCTGCTGCTGGTGGCCGTGCTGTCCATGCTGCAGGCCACGCTCACGCTGCCGGGCATGGCGGCGATGGCGTTGACGCTGGGCATGGCGATCGACTCCAACGTGCTCATCAACGAGCGCGTGCGCGAGGAACTGCGCGCCGGCGCCTCGCCGCAGGCAGCCATCAGTGCCGGTTACGAACGGGCCTGGGCGACGATCCTGGACTCGAACGTCACGACGCTGATCGCCGGCATCGCGCTGCTGATCTTCGGCACCGGGCCGGTACGCGGCTTCGCCGTGGTGCACTGCATCGGCATCATGACCAGCATGTTCTCGGCGGTGTTCTTCTCGCGCGGTCTGGTCAACTTCTGGTATGGCCGGGTGAAGAAGCTCAAGACGGTCTCCATCGGCACCGTGTGGCGGCCCGAAGAGGGCACCGGCACCGGCGTGGCCCGTTGACGACAGGGGTGCGCCATGGAGTTTTTCAAGATTCGCCGTGACATCCCGTTCATGCACTATGCGCTGGCGCTCAACGCGGTGTCGGTCGTGAGCTTCGTGCTGGCGGTGTTCTTCCTGCTGCACCGGGGGCTGCACCTGTCGGTCGAGTTCACCGGCGGCACCGTGATGGAGGTGGCCTACGCCCAGGCTGTGGAAGTGCCAAAGGTGCGCTCCATCATCTCCGGCCTGGGCTACACCGATGTGCAGGTGCAGAATTTCGGCACTGCGCAGGACGTCATCATCCGCCTGCCGGCGCAAAAGGGCGTCAGCTCCGCGCAGCAGAGCGAAGCGGCGCTCGCCGCACTCAAGGCCGCCGATCCGAGCGCCACCTTGCGCCGGCAGGAGTTCGTCGGCCCCCAGGTCGGCGAAGAACTGTTCTCCGACGGGCTCAAGGCGCTCGGCCTGGTGATCGTGGGCATCATGGTCTACCTGGCGCTGCGCTTCGAATGGAAGTTCGCGGTCGCGGCGATCATCGCCAACATGCACGACGTGATCATCATCCTGGGCTTCTTCGCGTTCTTCCAGTGGGAGTTCTCGCTCTCGGTGCTCGCGGCCG
>JBDHRZ010000084.1:0-9330 GCA_039807845.1 Rhodoferax sp. | reverse complement strand
CAGCTTGAGCACGATGTTCTCGACGTCTTCGCCCACATAACCGGCTTCGGTCAGCGTGGTCGCGTCGGCCATCACGAAAGGCACGTCGAGCATGCGCGCGAGCGTCTGCGCGAGCAGCGTCTTGCCCGAACCGGTCGGCCCGATCAGCAGGATGTTGCTCTTGGCGAGTTCCACCTCGTCCTTGCGCGACTTCTCCTTGTGGCGCAGGCGCTTGTAGTGGTTGTAGACGGCAACCGCCAGCGTGCGCTTGGCGGTCTCCTGGCCGACCACATAATTGTCCAGATTGGCCTTGATCTCCACCGGCGTGGGCAGGTCGCCGTGCGGGTCCTTCGCGCCGCCCGTCGCCGGCAGTTCGTCGCGAATGATCTCGTTGCACAGTTCGATGCACTCGTCACAGACGAACACGGAGGGGCCGGCGATCAGCTTCTTCACCTCATGCTGACTCTTGCCACAGAAGGAGCAATACAGTGTCTTGTCGCTGGATGTGCCCTTTTTTTCGGCCATGTGATCAACGCCCTTTCAACTGCTGCCGGCATGATACCGAAAGGCCGGTGGCGAACGGCCACACTCGCACCGGGCCATGGGGTCGCTGTGGGAAAGCGGCAACAGCCACCCGGCGCCCGTGGCGCCAGGCACGGGCGCGCCGCATGTCCGCCTCAGACCCGCTTGCTGATGACCTGGTCGACCAGCCCGTAGTCACGTGCCTCGTCGGCCGACATGTAGTAGTCGCGCTCGGTGTCGCGCGCGATCCGCTCCAGCGGCTGGCCAGTCCGCTCGGCCAGGATCTTGTTGAGCTGCTCGCGCGTCTTGAGGATTTCGCGCGCCTGGATCTCGATCTCGGTGGCCTGCCCCTGGCTGCCGCCCGAAGGCTGGTGGATCATGATCTTCGAGTTCGGCAGGGAAAACCGCTTGCCCTTCGCGCCGGCCGCGAGCAGGAACGCGCCCATGCTGGCAGCAAAGCCGACGCACAGCGTCGAGACATCGGGCTTGATGAAGTTCATCGTGTCGAAGATCGCCATGCCCGCCGACACCGATCCGCCGGGCGAATTGATGTAGAAGGAAATGTCCTTGTCCGGGTTTTCGCTCTCGAGGAACAGCAGTTGCGCCACGACCAGGTTGGCGGTCTGGTCGTTCACCGGCCCGACCAGGAAGATCACGCGCTCCTTGAGCAGACGCGAATAGATGTCGTACGAGCGCTCGCCGCGGCCGGACTGCTCGATCACCATGGGCACCAGGCCCAGGCCCTGCGGCTGCAGGGTGTCCTTGTCGAATGTCATGAGATCTCCAGAACGCAGCCCGCCGGGCTGCCTGAGCGCAACTGGGGGCGATCGCGGCCACGGCAAGGGTGCGGCACGCGCATCAACCCTGCCCCATCAGTTCGTCGAACGCGACTTGCCGCTCGCTGATCCCGGCTTTCGACAGGATGAACTCGGTGACGTTCTTCTCGATCACCACCGCCTCGACTTCCGACATGCGCTTGGCATCGCCGTAATACCAGCGCACCACCTCGGCCGGCTTTTCGTAGCTCGCGGCCAACTCGTCGACGTGCGCCTTGATCTGCTCCGCCCTGGCCTGCAAGCCGTGGGCGCGCACCAGTTCGGCCACCACCAGCCCGAGGCGCACCCGCCGCTCGGCCTGCGGCAGCACGACCTCTTCCGGGATCGGCGCCTTGTCGGCGTCCTTGTAGCCGCGCTGCTTGAGATCGGCGCGCGCGTTCTCGGTCAGTCGCTGCACTTCGAGCTGCACGCTGGCCTTGGGCAGATCGAGTTCGGCCAGCGCGGCCGCCGCATCGAGCGCGGCCTGCTTGTTGCGCGACAGCAGGCGGGCCTGCACTTCACGCTCCAGGTTCTTGCGGATGTCCGCGCGCAGGCCCTCCACCGTTGCGCCTTCGATGCCCAGCGACTTGGCCAGCGCCTCATTCACCTCGGGCAGGTGGGATGCCTCGATCTTGTGCACCGACACCATGAAATCGGCCATCTTGCCGGCAACATCCTTGCCGTGATAGTCGGCCGGGAAAGCGAGCTGGAAGGTCTTGCGCTCACCGACCTTCATGCCGGTGGCGGCCTCCTCGAACTCTTTCAGCATCTGGCCGTCACCCAGGATGAACTGGAAACCGTCCGCCTTGCCACCGTCGAACGGCTCGCCGTCGATCTTGCCCTCGAAATCGACCGTGATGCGGTCGCCCGACTCGGCCGCGGCGTCCGCCGGTCGCTGCGTGAACGTGCGGCGCTGCTTGCGCAGGATGTCCAGCGTCTTGTCGATCGCGGACTCCTCCACCGGACAGGACAGTTTCTCGACCTGCGCCGCGGCCAGATCGCCGAGCTTGACCTCGGGGAACACCTCGAACACCGCATCGAACGCCAGCTCGCCTTCGGCAGCGCCTTGCCGCTCGGTGATGCGGGGCTGGCCGGCGATGCGCAGCCGGGCTTCATTCGCCGCGGTGGAAAACGCCTCGCCGACCTTGTCGTTGAGCACATCATGGTGCACCGAATAGCCGTAGCGCTGCGCCACCACGTTCAGCGGCACCTTGCCGGGACGAAAGCCATCCATCTTGACCGTCCTGGCCAGGCGCTTGAGGCGCGCTTCGATCTCCGACTGGATCGTCGTGACCGGCAAGGTCAGCGTCATCCTGCGCTCGAGCTTCTCGAGGTTCTCCACCGTAACAGCCATGTATTTCTCCTGCTATGCAAAGCCTAGGGCGTCCCAGCGCCCGCTGATTCGTCCGTGGCCAGCCAGGCCGGCATCCCCGCCAGCGCCACCGCACCCGCCGACCGGACTGATCCGACGCGGACGATGACGAGGACCGTTGCTGGTGCGCGGGGGGGGACTCGAACCCCCACACCATTGCTGGCGTCAGGACCTAAACCTGGTGCGTCTACCAATTTCGCCACCCGCGCCGGCAAACAGACACAGGGAGGCTCCCGGACCCCGCGAAAACATGGATCACAAGCCCCGGCGCCACCCCTGGACATTTCGACAACCGCGCATTTTAGCCAGCCCGCGCGCGCGTCCGCCCCGGCCGACATTGCGACCTGGGGCCGACACGTGCGCGCGCCACGGCATGGCGGCGAGCGACAATGCCCGCGTGAACAGCCTCCTGCAAAGCCATCGGCGGCCGTCCGAGCACTACGAGAACTTCCCGGTCGCGTCCTGGCTGTGCCCGCCCGCGCTGCGCGCGCCGATCGCGGCGATCTACTGGTTCGCGCGCACGGCCGACGATCTGGCCGATGAAGGCACGGCCGATGCCGCCACGCGCCTGGCCGATCTCGCGCAATACCGCCACGACCTCGCACGCGCCAGCCGCGGCCAGCCCGATTCAGTACGCTGGCCCGGGGTATTCGCGGCGCTGGCGCGCGCGCTGGCCGAGTTCCGCTTGCCGCTGCCCCTGCTCGAGCGCCTGCTCGACGCCTTCGAGCAGGACGTGCGCAACACGGACAGCGCCTGGCGCTACCCGGACGATGCCGCACTCGACGACTACTGCAGCCGCTCGGCCAACCCGGTGGGCCGGCTGCTGCTGCACCTCTACGGGGTGCACGACGCGCTGTCGCTGCAGCGCAGCGACCAGATCTGCACCGCCTTGCAGCTGATCAACTTCTGGCAGGACCTCGGGCACGACATCGCGCGCGGGCGCTGGTACGCCAGCCGCGCGCAGATGGCGCGCCATGGCGTGGCCGAAGCCGCGCTGCAGCGCGACGCGCCCTGCGCCGCGGCCAGCCGAATGGTGCGGGACTACTGCCACGCGGCGCGCGAACGCATGTGCCAGGGCGCACCGCTGGCCTGGCAACTGCCCGGCCGTGCCGGCTGGGAACTGCGCCTGGTGGTGCACGGGGGCTTGCGCGTGCTCGAGCGCATCGCGGCCATCGGCCACGCCAGCTGGCGCACCCGAGTGCGCATCGGCAGGCGCGACCTGCCGCTGCTGCTGCTGCGCGCCTGCGGGCCGGCGCCAACGGCAGGCAGGCTGCCATGAACGCACAGGAATACGTGCGGGACAAGGCAGCGGCTTCGGGCAGCAGCTTCTACTACGCTTTCCTGTTCCTGCCGGCAGAGCGACGCGCCGCCATCACGGCGTTCTACGCCTTCTGCCGCGAAGTCGACGACGTGGTCGACGACATGCTGGACCCCGCCGTGGCCGCGAGCAAGCTGGCGTGGTGGCAGTCCGAAGTCAGGCAGTCCTTTGCCGGCGCGCCGAGTCATCCGGTGATGCGCGCCCTGATGCCGCTGGCCGCGCAGTTCCAGATCCAGGCGCAGCAACTGCTGGCCGTGATCGACGGCTGCCGGATGGACCTGCAGCAGGCGCGCTACCCGGACTTCCCGGCCTTGCAGCAATACTGCCACCTGGTGGCCGGCGTCGTGGGCGAAGTGGCCGCCGGCATCTTCGGCCAGACCGACGCGCGCACGACGTCCTACGCGCACACGCTCGGGCTGGCGCTGCAGTTGACCAACATCATCCGCGACGTTGGGGAGGACGCGATGCGCGGGCGCATCTACCTGCCGGTGGATGAACTGCAGCGCTTCGAGGTGACGGCACACGAACTCCTGCAGCGCAGCCGGGAGCCGCAATTCCAGCAACGCTTCGTGCGCCTGATGCAGTTCCAGACGCAACGCGCACATGGCCTGTACGACGCGGCGTTCGCCCTGTTGCCCGAGGCCGACCGGCGCGCGCAGAAACCTGGCCTGATGATGGCCAGCATCTACCGCAGCCTGCTGCGCGAGATCGAGAGCGACGGCTTCAGCGTGCTGCACCAGCGCGTGAGCCTGACTCCGCTGCGCAAGCTGTGGCTGGCCTGGCGCGTGCAGGCGCTCGGCCGTGTCTGAGCGCCGCGTCGAGGCCCCTCGCAAGCGCGTCGCGGTGATCGGCGGCGGCTGGGCGGCGCTCGCGGCAGCCATCCATGCCGTCGACGCCGGCCACGACGTCAGCCTGTGGGAGGCCAGCCGAACCTGGGGCGGACGCGCGCGCGCCCTGACGCTGGCGCTGCCCGACGGCACGCCGGCAACGCTGGACAACGGGCAGCACATCCTGATCGACGCCTACCAGGAGTGCCTGCGGCTGATGCGGCGCATCGGCCTGCAGCCCGAGGCACTGCTCATGCGCCTGCCACTGGAACTGCAGTTCCCCGACGGCAACGGCATCCGCTGCCCCGACTGGCACGCCCCGCTGGACGTGCTGGCCGGGATCCTCACGGCACGCGGATGGCGACTGGCGGAGCGCCTCGCCACCGTGCGCACCGCCCTCGGCTGGCGGCTGCGCGGGTTCGACTGCCCCGAGCAGTGGACGGTGACTGACTTGTGCCACACGCTTCCGGCGCGCGCTCTGCGCGAACTCATCGAGCCACTGTGCGTGTCGGCGCTGAACAGCAGCCCAGACGCCTCCAGCGCCCGGGTGTTCCTGCGCGTGCTGCGCGATGCGGTGTTCGGTGCCAACGGCGGCTCGAACCTGCTGCTGCCACGCACCGACCTGTCGAGCCTGTTCCCGGCGGCTGCGGCAGGCTGGCTCGCACGGCACGGGGCCAGGCTGCATCCGGGCTGGCGCATCCGACAGTTGGCGCACGACGGTCAGCGCTGGCAGGTGGACGGGGCACCGTTCGACCAGGTGATCCTGGCCACCGCCGCACCGGATGCGCTGCACGTGCTGCAGCAAAGTCTGCCAGCGCTGCCACTCGCGCTGGCCGGGACGCTGCGTGGCTGGATGGAGCTGACGCGCCGCCTGCAGCACGCCGCCATCAGCACGGTCTACGCCTGGGCTGCCGACGCACGCCTGGCGCGTCCGCTGCTTGCACTGCGCAGCGGTGCAGCACACGGCGCCGTGCTGCCGGCCCAGTTCGTGTTCGACCGCGGGCAGCTCGACGGCCCGCACGGACTGCTCGCCTTCGTAGTGAGCATCAGCACCGGCACGCGCGACGAACTGCAGTCACGCGTGCTGGCGCAGGCACGCGCGCAACTCGGACTGGAACTGCAACCGGTGGCAACGGTGACCGACCGGCGTGCCACCATCGTCTGCCACCCGGGCCTGGTGCGCCCGCCGATGTACATCGCACCCGGGCTGCAGGCCTGCGCGGACTACGTGGACGGCCCCTACCCGTCGACGCTCGAAGGCGCCTTGCGCTGCGCCGCGGCCACGATCGGCACGTCGGCGCACACACGCCGCCCGCATCCGGCCGGGTGAGAGCCTGTGAAGATATGAATCGTGCCCGCGCCGGGGTGCGCCGTCACCCGGCACGACCGGCACGCAGCGATGTCGTCAATTCCGCCAGCGCCGTCTCGTCCAGCGTCTCGCGGGCCAGCAGTTCCTGCGCTGCGCGTTCGAGCAGATCACGATGCTGCTCCAGCACGCGCGTGGTGCGCTCGAACGCATCCATGACGATCGCGCGCACCGCGGTGTCGATGCGCTGCTGCGTCTGCGGACTGACGTTACATCCTCCCGACACGGGATGGTCCGGCACGTCGAGAAAGTGCGGGCGCTGCGTCTCGTAGGCGATGTAGCCGAGTTCCTCGTCCATGCCATAGCGGGTGACCATGTCGCGCGCGATGTCCGTGACCTTGGCCAGATCATCGGCCGCGCCGGTGGACAGGTGGCGGAACACCAGCTTCTCCGAGGCACGCCCACCCAGCAATACCATGATCTTGCGCTCGAGTTCCTCGCGCGTCATGAGGAAGCGGTCTTCCGTCGGGCGCTGCAGCGTGTAGCCGAGCGCACCGATGCCGCGCGGGATGATGGAGACCTTGTGCACCGGGTCCGTGCCGGGCAGCGCGAGCGCCACCAGGGCGTGGCCCATCTCGTGGTAGGCCACCACCTCGCGCTCGCGCGGACTGAGCACGCGGTTGCGTTTCTCCAGCCCGGCGACGATGCGCTCGATGGCGATCGTGAAGTCCGCCAGCGTGACCTCCTGCGCATTGCGCCGCGTCGCCGCCAGCGCCGCCTCGTTGCACAGGTTGGCCAGGTCGGCGCCGGAGAAGCCGGTGGTGAGGGCTGCCACCTGCTCCAGATCGACGCTGGACGCGAGCCGGATCCGCTTGCTGTGGACCTTCAGGATCTGCACGCGCCCGGGCTTGTCGGGGCGGTCCACCAGCACCTGGCGATCGAAGCGCCCGGCACGCAGCAAGGCGGAATCGAGGATCTCCGGGCGGTTGGTGGCAGCCAGCAGCACGACGCCCGAAGAACTGTCGAAGCCGTCGAGCTCGACCAGCAGCTGCTGCAGGGTCTGCTCGCGCTCGTCGTGGCCGCCGACCATGCCGCTGGCGCCGCGGGCACGGCCCAGCGCGTCGAGTTCATCGATGAAGATGATCGCCGGGGCCTTCGCGCGCGCCTGCTCGAAGAGGTCGCGTACCCGGGCCGCGCCGACTCCCACGAACATCTCGACGAACTCGCTGCCGCTGATGCTGAAGAACGGCACCCTGGCCTCGCCGGCCACGGCCTTGGCCAGCAGCGTCTTGCCCGTGCCCGGCGGGCCGACGAGCAGCACGCCCTTGGGCATGCGCGCACCCAGGCGGCCATAGCCTTGCGGATCCTTCAGGAAGGCGATGATCTCCTGCAGCTCGGCCTTGGCCTCGTCGACGCCGGCGACGTCGTCGAAGGTGACACCGGTGTTCTGTTCCACGTAGACCTTGGCGCGGCTCTTGCCGATGCTCATGAAGCCACCGATCCCGCCACCAGCGCGCTCGGCGAAACGCCGGATCAGGAAGAACCACAAGCCGAAAAAGATGAGCGCCGGCAGCACCCAGGACATCAGGTCGCGCAGCCAAGTGCTCTCGATCGCGCGCGAGTACGGCACCTGGTACTTTTCCATCCACTCGGAGGTGGCGACATCGACCCGGTTGGCGACCAGTACCGTCTTGCCGGCGTCCGGCGTCTTCAGCTTGCCGGTGATGGTGTTGTCGCCGATCACCACCTCCGAGACGCGATGCTCGGCCAGCGCCTTCTCGAATTCGCTGAACGGCACCGGTTCGATGGTGCGCGCCTGCCACACGGTCTGCACCACCAGCAGCGCGAGGACGGCCAGCAGCCAGTAGCCCACGTTCCACTGGACCTTTGGATCGGGTTTGCGCGCTACCGGCATGGTGGAGGTCCTCCCTTCAAGTTAGCTGCGTCGTGGGTCTGGCGAGCAGCCCGCACAGTTCGTCGAGGTTCGACACGCTGGCGTGCGGATGCCGGTCCTGATCCCAGTTCCGGCCGTCGCGGTTGACCCACACCGTCTGCAGGCCGGCATCCAGCGCGCCGAGCACGTCCAGCGCGGGATCGTCGCCCACATGCAGCAGCCCCTGTGGCGCGACCCCGGCGGCGCGCGCAGCGGCATGGAAGATGCGGGCATCAGGCTTGCCGACGCCAAACGCCTGCGCGCTCAGGCTGGCGACGAAGTGCCCTCCGATGCCGATCCGGTCCAGGTCGGCATTGCCGTTGGATACTGCAACGATGGGAAAGCGCGCGGCCAGGCGCGCCAGCGCCGGCCCGGCATCCTGATACAACTGCACCTGCATGCGGCACTCGAAGAACACCGCGAACGCCGGATCGGCGAGTGCCGGGTCCTCGTCGCTGTCACGCAGCGCGAGGCGCACGCTCTCGCGTCGCAGCAGGCTGACGTCATGGCTGGAGGCACCGTGTGCCTGCAGCACCCGTGCCCGCAGCGCCTGCCGGTAGGCCTGGTCCGCCAGACACGCCGCGGCCGCAGGCGCACGCGCATGCAGAAACGCGAGCATCTGCGCCTCCGCACGGGCGATCACGGGCCAGATCGGCCACAGGGTGTCGTCCAGGTCCAGGCCAATGGCCTCGATACGCGAAATGTCCAGCATGGCTGCGGGAGAATACCGCATGGCCCAGCCCCGATACCGACCCGAGCCCGCATTCACCCACGCACCGCCGGCGCGCTGCGCCGTGCTGTACTGCAACCTCGGGACG
The DNA here is from genome assembly GCA_039807845.1 of Rhodoferax sp. Lineage (GTDB taxonomy): Bacteria > Pseudomonadota > Gammaproteobacteria > Burkholderiales > Burkholderiaceae_C > CAISIP01. Next base: position 440 of record JBDHRZ010000084.1, on the reverse strand, counting down.
CCCGACGCACCCACCGCAGCCGCGCTGCGCCGCTACCTGGCCGAGTTCCTCAGCGACCCGCGCGTGGTCGAACTTCCGCGTGTGCCGTGGTGGCTGCTGCTGCACGGCGTCATCCTGCGCCGGCGCCCCGCCAGTTCGGCTGCAAAGTACGCCCGCATCTGGACGCCGGAGGGTTCACCGCTGCGGCTGTGGACCGACAGGCAGGCGCTGCTGCTGCAGGGCTGGCTCGCGCAACGCACCCACCCGGTGCCGGTGCGTGCCGCGATGCGCTACGGCAGCGGCGCCATCGCCGAGCAACTCGATGCGCTGACAGCCCAGGGCGCGACCCGGATCCTGGTGCTGCCCGCCTATCCGCAGTATTCGGCCACCACCACGGCGAGCGTGTTCGACGCCGTCTACGCCTGGGCAGCGCGCACCCGGCACGTGCCCGAACTGCGCTT
>JBDHRZ010000083.1:0-9463 GCA_039807845.1 Rhodoferax sp. | reverse complement strand
GAGTTCCGTGCCGCACGCGCGCCCCATGCCGCGACTGCCACCGAACACCAGGGCCGTGCGGCCGGCAAGACCCAGATCCATCTCAGGCAGCCTTGAGTTCGGCCGAACTCCAGCCGTACTTGCGGTCGAGCCCCAGTTCCTTGACCGCGCGCAGGCCGGCCTGCAGGGCTTCTCCCGCCAGGCCCTTGAGCGGCTTGCGCAGGTCGCCGGCGGGCATGCCCAGCGCCTTCATGAGCGATTTGACCGCCACCGGGTTGATCGCCGAATACGAGTAGTGCAGCAGCGGCAGCAGGCCCAGGTAGCCTTCCCGGAAGCTCACCGACACCTCGGGCGAGGTCCAGGGTCTGGAGATGACGGCCATCTCCGCTGGCGCGACGTTGCCGGTCATGTTGGCGGTGCCGTGGCCGCCCAGGCTCATGGTCGGCACGACCAGGCCCAGGTTGGGCGAGTCGCAGCACATCACCGCCACGTCGGGCCTGGCCCTGAGCACCTGCGCGACCTGCCCGACCCGCGTGGTCGATTCCTTGTGCACCACGTAGTTGGGATGCTTGAAGATGCGCAGCAGGTTGTTCCAGTGCAGGTCGGTCTTCACCCGCGGCGGGTTGTTGTAGATGCCCAGCGGCAGGTCCGTGGCATCGGCCACTTCGAGGAAGAAGTCCTCCAGATCCGCCTCCGGCCCGCAGATGTAGGCCGGTGCCGCCAGGATCGCGCCATCGGCGCCGTTGCTGCGTGCAAAGCGCAGGTAGTCGATCGTGGTCTGGGTGTTGTTGCCGGTGCAGCCGTAGAAGAACTTCATCGCTCCGGTCTTCATGCGGGCGGTTTCCGCGATGATCGTTTCGCGCTCCTTCTGCGACAGCATCGAGACTTCGCCGGTCGAGCCCATGATGAGCACGGCACTGGTGCCGTTGTCTTCCTGGAATTTCAGCAGGCTGCGGAAGGCGCCGAAGTCGGGGCTCCCGTCCTTGTTGAACGGTGTGATCAAGGCCACGAACGAGCCTTCGATTTTCATTTTGCTCATGGAACAACCTCTGGAACGATGATGGGCAGGAAGAAGCGGCGAGTGTCACCGAAACGCGCTGCTCCCGCAATCCGTATCGGGCAAGACCGCGTCGATGTGCGGTTCGCGGATGCGCAGGACAATGAGCCGCCAATCGCCGACGCTAGCATCGGCATGATCCTGATCGAGGCACCACGATGAATTCCTCGCGCCAGCGCTTTCCCTCCCTGTCGCACTGGGGCGCCTTCGACGCCATCGTCGACGACGGCCGCGTGGTGGCCTGTGAGCCCTTCGTGCACGACCCGGCGCCCTCGCCCATCCTGCGTTCGATGCCGGGCATGGTGCATTCGCGCCTGCGCGTGGCACGACCGGCGATCCGTGAGGGCTGGCTGCGTCAGCGCGATGGTAGCGACCGGACGCTGCGCGGAGGCGAGCGCTTCGTCGAGGTGGACTGGGACACGGCGCTGGCGCTGGTGGCCGAGGAACTCGCGCGCGTGCGCGCCCGACATGGCCACGAGGCGATCTTCGGTGGCTCCTACGGCTGGTCGTCGGCCGGCGGGCTGCACCACGCCCGCACCCTGGTGCAGCGCTTCCTGTTCGGCGGCGGCGGCTGCACCGTGCAGGCGGGCAACTACAGCTGGGGTGCGGCGCAGTTCCTGCTGCCGCACGTGATCGGCACCTTCGCGCCGGTGACCGGCCGCGTCACCGACTGGCCCAACGTGCTCGCCCACACCGAACTGTTCATCAGCTTCGGCGGGCTGCCGCTGCGCAACACCCAGGTGACCTCGGGCGGCGCAGCCGAACACAGCAGTGCCGCCTGGATCGCGCGCGCCGCGCAATCGAAGGTCGAGTTCGTGCTGGTGACTCCCGACTGTGCGGATGCGCCGCAAGGCCTGCGCCGACGCTGGATCCCGATCCGGCCCAACACCGACACGGCCTTCATGCTCGGCATGGCGCACACCCTGCTGGCCGATGGGCTGCACGATGCGGCATTCCTGCACAGCCACTGCGTCGGCTTCGCGCAGTGGGAAACCTACCTGCGTGGCACCGATGACGGCAGGCCGAAGGACGCGGCCTGGGCCGAGGCGATCTGTGGCGTGCCTGCGGCCACCATCGCCGGCCTGGCGCGCGAAGCGGCGCGCCGGCGTACGCTGATCAACTGCACCTGGTCGCTGCAGCGCGCGCACCACGGCGAGCAACCCTATTGGGCCAGCATCGCGCTTGCGGCCATGCTGGGCCAGATCGGCCTGCCGGGTGGCGGTTTTGCGTTTGGCCATGGTTCGGTCAACGGTGCGGCCACGCCACGCCCGGACGTCGCCGCGCCGCGCCTGGCGACCGGCAGCAACCCGATCGGGCGCAGCATTCCGGTGGCGCGCGTGGCCGACATGCTGCTGCATCCTGGCGGTGGCTACGAATTCAACGGGAGCCAGGGCGTCTACCCCGAGGTGCGGCTGGTGTACTGGGCCGGCGGCAATCCATTTCACCACCAGCAGGACCTCAACCGTTTCGCCCTGGCCTGGCAGCGTCCCGAGACCATCGTGGTGCACGAGAGCTGGTGGACCCCCACCGCGCGGCGTGCCGACATCGTGCTGCCGGCGACCACCACCCTGGAGCGCAACGACGTGGGCGGCTCGTCGCGCGATCGCTACGTGATGGCGATGAAGCAGGCCATCGCCCCGGTGGCGCACAGCCGCAACGATTTCGACATCTTCCGTGAACTGGCTGCGCGCGCCGGCCACGAGCAGGCGTTCACCGAGGGACGTGACGAGGCCGCATGGGTGCGCGCGATCTACGCGAGCCTGGTTCCGAGCTGGCGCCGCGCAGGCTGCGATCTGCCCGCCTTCGAGGAATTCTGGCAGCAGGAATACGCGCAACTTGCCGAGCCTGCACAGGACATGGTGCTGTTCGAGGAGTTTCGCCGCGACCCCGAGCGTGCGCGTCTGCACACGCCCAGCGGGCGCATCCAGATCCATTCGGGCGCGATCGCCGCGTTCGGGTACGACGATTGCCCGCCACAGCCGACCTGGCTGGAACCGGCCGAATGGCTGGGCTCCGTGCGCGCGCGCCAGTGGCCGCTGCATCTGGTCAGCTCGCAGCCGGCCGACAAGCTGCACTCGCAACTGGACGCAGGTGAATGCTCGCAAGCGCAGAAGTTGCAAGGCCGACAGCGCGCGCGCCTCAACCCGGCAGACGCAAAGGCGCGCGGCATCGATGATGGGGCTCTGGTGCGCATCTTCAACGCGCGCGGCAGTTGCCTGGCGGGCGCCACCCTCGACGACCAGGTGATGTCGGGGGTGCTGGTCCTGTCTACCGGGGCCTGGTTCGATCCGCAGGACGCTGCGCTGGAACGCCACGGTAACCCCAACGTGCTGACGCTCGACATCGGCACCTCGCGCCTGACCCAGGGCACCAGCGCCATGACCGCCCTCGTGGAGGTGGCGCCCTGGCGCGGTCCGGCGCCACCCGTGCAGGCCTTCGAGTTGCCCGAGCTGGTGGCCGGCTGAAGGTCCGCAACCGCTTGCGCCGCCGGTCGGCCTGGTCGCCGCACGGCGTGGCAGTCTGCGGCCCGTCCGCAGGCGTCGCCTGGTGGCAAGAGTCGTCTGCAGCGGAATAGGACACTTGCTGTGGGCGCACGCCACCCGCGGGCACCGGTGCCTCCGTCATTCGCCGGCGACGAAGTGCGGCCAGGTGTTCTCCACGTACCGGATGAACTCCGGGCCGAGCCCCTCAGTGCGCAGGTGCGCGCGGCGGACCGGCTGCTCCACGCTGCGGAACAGCGGGTCGGCGAGCGCGCGGCGCGCGAAGTCGTGGTGCAGCATGGCGCCGCGGCCGACCAGCACGAAATCGGCGCCACGCTCCAGGCAACGCGTCGCGGTGGCGGCGTCCAGGATGTGGCCGGCCACGCCCAGCCGCGTGCGCCCGCGCGGCAGCGCGCTGAAGTGCTCGATCAGTGGCCGGTCCGCATAGGCCTCGTCTTCGGGCGTCTTGAAGCAGTTCCACAGCGACATGTCGAGCCAGTCGAGCCGGTCGTCGGCCAGCAGCCGGCGCGCCAGCGCGAGCGCGTCCGACATCACGATGCCGTAGCGCTCGGGCGAGAGGCGCAAGCCGAGCTGGAACCGCGCTCCGGTGGCGGCGCGGATGCCGTCGATCAGCTCGAACACGATGCGCGTGCGCTGCTCGAAGTCGCCGCCGTAGCCGTCGCGGCGCTGGTTGTGGGTGGCGTCCAGGAACTGCGTGAGGATGTAGCCGTGCGCACCATGCAGTTCGACGCCGTGAAAGCCCGCTTGCTCGGCGCGCCGGGCGGCGGCGATGAAGTCCTGCACCAGTTGCCCGACTTCCGCCGTGCTCAGTGCGCGTGCGCCGCTCCTGGCGTCGTCCCAGGGGCAGACCGCCGGTACGCCGCTGAGCGCAGGCATCGCGCGCCGGCCTGCGTGGTGCAGTTGCAGGCACGAGACGCTGCCGTGCTCGGCAATACCGTGCGCCAGCCGCGCCAGCCCGCTCAGGTGCGCGTCCGACCACGCGCCCAGCTGCCCGGGAAAGCCCTGGCCCGCCGCCTGCACGTGCGCCGCGCAGGTCATCGTCATGGCGAAGCCGCCCTCGGCGCGCATCGTCAGCCAGCGGTACTCGTCCGCGCCCAGCGTGCCGTCGGCGTGGCTTTGCTGGTTGGTGAGCGGCGCGAGCGCGATGCGGTTCGCCCAGGCCGGGCCATGCGTGAATTGCAGCGGAGTCGAGAGCTCGGTCATGGCAGCGATTGTCGCCATGCGTTGCGGTGGTGCTGACGCGCGGGCGACAACCCGGTGACCCTCCGTGTCGTGTTCACGGCTTGCGCACCAGCGCCAGTTGGCGCGACTGCACGACGAGCTGCCCCTGGCTGTCCCACAGCGCGCCGTCTTCGATGACCCGGCCCTCGCTCAGGTCCTGCGACCAGAACTGCCCGAGCATCCAGCCCGGTGCCGGGCGGCGGCGCACGTGCACGGTCAGTTCGATGGTCGGAACCCAGCCGACCATGCCGAGCAGACCGAAGATCGCCGGTGGAAAGGCGTCGGCCAGCAGCACGCAGGCCAGCGTGTCCGGGGCGCGGCCATCCGTGAAGCGGACCCACCCGCGCATCTGCGCGCGCCTGGCGGCACCGGGTGCGGCGTCGTCGGGGTGCAGCCGTACGTCGAGCCGCTGCAGGATCGCCAGTTCGATGCCTTGTGCGCTGGCCGAGCGCCCCGGACAGTCCTCGGGTGGCGGCATCTGCGGCACCGGCATGGCGAGTCGAGGCGGCGGTGCCGATGCGGCATGTTCCAGCCGTCCCATTGCCGCCAGCAGTTCGAGCCGCGCGCTGCCCTCCTGCAGCAGGCTTGCGCGCCAGGTGCTCAGCGTGCGCCCGCTGCGCAGCAATTGCGTGTCGATGCGGCACGGCTGCCCGGCCAGCCCGGGGCGCAGGTAGTGTGCGGTGATGCTCAGTGCATCGGGCTGCGCGGGCGCACGCAGCGCCAGCGCGCGGGCCGCCGTGGCCAGCAGGTAGCCGCCGTTGGGATTGGTTCCGATGTTCCACACCGGCTGCACCTGGCCGCTGAAGCTCGCCTGGCCGTCGGGCGCATCGGACGGTGCGGCCTGCGCCGTCAGTTGCAGGTCGTGGTCGAAATCGCGCATCGCTGCATTGTCGGATACGACATCCGCGCCATGCCGGGACGTGGGCGCCGGCTAGAATCCATCGGGTTACAGGCGGGCTGCCGGTGTCCACCGATGCGGCCCGATGTCCGGGCTTCGCCGACACAGGGGGATTTCGATCATGGCACTCGTATCGATGCGTGAGTTGCTGGACCACGCCGCCACCAACGGCTACGGCATTCCGGCGTTCAACGTGAACAACCTGGAGCAGGTGCAGGCCGTGATGGCCGCGGCCGACGAGGTCGGCGCACCGGTGATCCTGCAGGCCAGTGCCGGGGCGCGCAAGTACGCCGGCGAGAGCTTCATCAAGTACCTGATCACCGCCGCCGTCGAGGCCTATCCGCACATCCCGCTGGTGATGCACCAGGACCACGGCCAGACGCCGGAGGTGTGCCGCGGTGCGATGGCGCTGGGCTTCAGCTCGGTCATGATGGACGGCTCGCTGGAGGCCGACGGCAAGACCATCTCCAGCTACGAGTACAACGTCGACGTGACGCGCCAGGTGGTCGCGATGGCACACGCCACCGGTGTCACGGTGGAGGGCGAGCTCGGCTGCCTCGGTTCACTGGAAACCATGCGCGGCGACAAGGAGGACGGCCACGGGACCGACGCGACCATGACGCGCGAGCAGTTGCTCACCGACCCCGAGCAGGCGGCCGACTTCGTGCGCCGCACCCAGCTCGACGCACTGGCGATCGCGATCGGCACCAGCCACGGTGCCTACAAGTTCACGCGCAAGCCCACCGGCGACATCCTGGCGATCGATCGGGTGAAGGAAATCCACCGCCGGCTGCCCAATACCCACCTGGTGATGCATGGTTCTTCCTCGGTGCCGCAGGAACTGCTGGCGATCATCCGCCAGTACGGCGGCAACATGAAGGAGACCTACGGCGTGCCGGTCGAGGAGATCCAGAAGGCGATCAAGTTCGGCGTGCGCAAGGTGAACATCGACACCGACATCCGGCTGGCGATGACGGGGGCGGTGCGCAAATTTCTGGCCGAGCATCCCGAGAAGTTCGACGCGCGCGAGTGGCTCAAGCCCGCGCGCGAGGCGGCCCGGCTGGTGTGCCGGCAGCGCTACCTGGAGTTCGGCTGTGAAGGCCAGGGCAGCAAGATCAAGGGCCACAGCCTGTCCGACATGGCCGCCCGCTACGCCCGCGGCGACCTGGCGCAGGTGGTGCAGTAGCCGCGGCGGCGCTGCCGCGCGGCCCGGTCGCAACGCACCTGGTCACCGAGCGCCGGTACGCAAGCCCGCGCCGGGCAACCCTGCGATGGATCAACCGCTCCCCATGGCCGACACCCCGACTCTCGTGCACACCTCCGACATCCGCTCGCTGCCGTTGCTCGCGCGCGGCAAGGTGCGTGACAACTACGCGGTCGGTCAGGACCGCCTGCTGATGGTGGCGAGCGACCGGTTGAGCGCCTTCGACGTCGTGCTGGACCAGCCCATCCCCGGCAAGGGCGCGCTGCTCACGCGCATGGCGCTGTTCTGGTTCGACAAGCTGGGTGCGATCTGCCCCAACCACCTGACCGGCGAGGCGCCCGAGTCGGTCGTCACGCCAGCCGAACGCGCACAGGTGCAGGGGCGCTCGATGCTGGTGCGCCGACTGCGCCCGCTGCCGGTCGAGGCGGTGGTGCGCGGCTACCTGGCCGGCAGCGGCTGGAAGGAGTACCAGCAGCACCAGTCGGTGTGCGGCGTGGCGCTGCCCAGCGCCCTGGTGAATGCAGCGCGCCTGCCGGCACCGATCTACACGCCCGCAGCCAAGGCTGCCGCCGGCGAACACGACGAGAACATCACGTTCGAGCGCACCGTCGAGATGATCGGTCCGGCGCTGGCGGTGCAGATGCGCGACACCAGCATTGCGCTCTATCAGGCCGGTGCGGCGATCGCGCTGGCCAGGGGCATCATCATTGCCGACACCAAATTCGAGTTCGGTCTGGACGCGCAGGGGCGCATGGTGCTGATGGACGAGGTCATGACGCCGGACTCGTCGCGCTTCTGGCCGCTCGAATCCTATGCGCCGGGCAGCAACCCGCCCAGCTACGACAAACAGTTCGTGCGCGACTGGCTCGAGCAGGTGCGCATCGACGGTCAGCCCTGGAACAAGCGCCCGCCGGCGCCGCACGTGCCAGCCGAGGTCATCGCCGCCACCGCGGCGAGGTACCGCGAGGCCCTGCAGCGCCTGACCGGGGACGACTTGCCGCCGGACGCCTGAGCGCCGTCAGCGCGGGCACGATTCATATCTTCACAGGCTCTCACCGCCCGGTGATGGCGTGGCTCGACTCAGCGCCCTGTGCCGACCGGGCTCAGCTCAGTATCACGCTGCTCAGGCGGCGGCGGTAACTCGCCACCACCGGGTCGACCGGCGGAACCTGGCCGTCCGCCACCTTGACCGGCGGCGGTTCGATGATGTCGAGGATCGCCACGCAGGTCTTGCGCGCGCGTTCCTCGTCCCAGGTCTTGTCGCGCATCAGGATCTCAAGCAGTTCGTCCATCGCCTCGGTCCAGGCCTGTCGGGCCATGAGCAGGCTCGCCCGGCCGAAGCGCGCGTCGAAGTCGCGCTTGTTGGCGCCGATTCGCGCCTCCAGGCCCGCTTGCGCACCGGCGTGCAGGGCGGCATAGTCGATCGCCTCGATCCAGCGCTGCAGCGAGTCGATGCGCCGCACCAGCGTGGCGCGTGGCAGCGCAGGTTCGAGCGTTGCGCGCGCTTCGGCGAGCTGGCCCTCCTGCAGCAGCAACTTGACGTAGGCAAAACGCGCGTCGTCGTCGTCGGGTTTTTGCAGCACGGCCTGGTGCAGCGCCTCGCGCAGCGCCTGCGGATCGTCGTCGGCGGGCGCATCCTCCACCGCCTCGCCGGTCACCTCGGCCTCCAGCACGTCGGCCGCAGGCAGGTGCTTGTCCAGGAAGCTCTTGATGTGGCCCTCGGGCACGGCACCCATGAAGCCGTCCACCGGCTTGCCGCCGACCATCAGCACGCAGGTCGGGATGCTGCGGATGCCGAATGCCTGGCTGAGTTCCTGCTCCTGGTCGGAGTCGATCTTCACCAGCTTGAAGCGGCCCTTGTAGTCCTTTTCGATCTTCTCCAGCAGCGGCCCGATCACCTTGCACGGCCCGCACCAGGGGGCCCAGAAGTCGACCAGCACCGGGGTGTCCATCGACGCGTCGATGACTTCGGTTTCGAAATTGGCGGCGGTAACGTTGATCATCGTGGTGGCAGCAGAGTCGAGGGTGGAGACACACGGTGACCGACCAGGAGCCTGTCAGGCTCCTAGAATCGGGCGGTCGGCAGCAGGCAGTCGCCGCGCAGCGCCCGTTGGGCCGTCCATTCCCCGCCCGTCAGCCACCATGCACATTCAAATCGGCGTCGTCATGGGTTCCAGTTCCGACTGGGACACCATGCAGCACGCAGTCCGGATTCTCCACCAGTTTGGCGTCGGCCACGAGGCGCGGGTGCTCTCGGCGCACCGCATGCCGGACGACATGTTCGGCTACGCCGAGGCGGCACTCGGCCGGGGCCTGCGTGCCATCATCGCCGGGGCGGGCGGGGCGGCGCACCTGCCCGGCATGCTCGCCGCCAAGACCTGCGTGCCGGTGCTCGGCGTGCCGGTGCCGAGCCGGCACCTCGCGGGCGTGGATTCGCTGCACAGCATCGTGCAGATGCCGCGTGGCGTCCCGGTGGCCACGTTTGCGATCGGCGCCGCCGGCGCGGCCAACGCCGCCCTGTTCGCGGTCGCGCTGCTCGCCGCGAACGATGGCGCGTTGCTGGAGCGCCTGCAGGCGTTTCGCACCGAGCAGACCGCGGCCGC
>JBDHRZ010000082.1:0-9488 GCA_039807845.1 Rhodoferax sp. | reverse complement strand
GCCTGCGTAGGCCTGAAGCATGTCGGGCCACATCGCGAGCAGTTTCTTCGCGGCCGGGTCGAGCCGTGCAGCGCGCGCGCTGGCCAGCGCGAGCACCGTGTCGCGGGCGCCCGACTTGTTCGGGTCGGCCTCATGCAGCATGCGCACGGTGGCTTCGAGCTGCTGCAGCTCGCGCGCGATGCGCGCCTGCTCGCCGGCGCGACGCTTGTAGCCGCGTACGGTGTCGGCGATCTCGGCCAGGTAGCGCACGCGCGCCGGCGGCACGATCGGCACCTGGTGCGTGCTGTGGCGCGTGGCCACCTTCGGCAGCCGGCCTTCGCGCACCGGCAGACCGAGTGCCGCCAGCCGCGGCAGCAGCGCCTGGTAGAGCGCCGTGACGCCGTCGTCGTTGAAGCGGCTGGCCATGGTGCCGAACACCGGCATCTTCTCGAGCGGCGTCTTGAACGCCTCGCGGTTGCGCTGCACCTGCTTCGAGACGTCGCGCAGCGCGTCGGCGGCGCCCTTGCGGTCGAACTTGTTGATGGCGACGAACTCGGCAAAGTCGAGCATGTCGATCTTCTCGAGCTGACTGGCGGCGCCGTAGTCGGGCGTCATCACGTACATCGGCACGTCGACCAGCGGCACGATGGCCGCGTCGCCCTGGCCGATGCCCGAAGTCTCGACGATGACGAGATCGAAGCCTGCTGCCTTGCACGCGGTGATCACGTCGGGCAATGCCTGACTGATTTCGCTGCCGAAGTCGCGCGTGGCCAGGCTGCGCATGTAGACCCTCTGGGCCCCCAGGCTTGCCGCTGCGCGGGCTGCGCCGCCCCCCGAGGGGGTTGCCTGCCCCTGGGGCTGCCCGGCGGGCAGGCGCGGCCCCGCCACCCAGGGCCCGATCGCATTCATGCGGATGCGGTCGCCGAGCAGCGCGCCGCCGCTCTTGCGCCGGCTGGGATCGATGGAGACCAGCGCCACGTGCAGCGCGTCGCCCTGGTCCAGGCGCAGCCGGCGGATCAACTCATCGGTGAGGCTGGACTTGCCGGCGCCACCAGTGCCGGTGATCCCCAGCACGGGAATCTTCTTCGCGGCAGCGGCCATGGCGAGCGCGGCCTTCAGCGCCGCGAGCCTTTCAGCCGCGGCCTTGTCGTCCGCGGGTGCCTTGCCGTTCTCGAGCGCGGTGATGGTCTGCGCCAGCGCGCGCCAGGCCTGCGGCGTGTGGCCCTGCAGCGCCGCCGCGTCCTTCGGGGCGCGCGCCGACAGGTCGTGGTCGCAGCGCATCAGCATCTCGCCGATCATGCCCGCCAGCCCCATGCGCTGGCCGTCCTCCGGGCTGTAGATGCGCGCCACGCCGTAGTCGTGCAGTTCGCGCATCTCGCTGGGCACGATCACGCCACCGCCACCGCCGTAGACCTGAATCTCGGCGCCGCCGCGCTCACGCAGCAGGTCGACCATGTACTTGAAGTATTCGACATGGCCGCCCTGGTAGGAACTCACGGCGATGCCCTGCACGTCCTCCTGCAGCGCCGCGGTGACGATCTCGTCGACGCTGCGGTTGTGCCCCAGGTGGATCACCTCGGCGCCCATGCCCTGCAGGATGCGCCGCATGATGTTGATCGCCGCATCGTGCCCATCGAACAGGCTGGCTGCGGTGACGAAGCGCACCTTGTGCGTCGGGCGGTAAACCGCCAGGGCCTGGTAGTCGGCGGAAAGCTCGGTCATCGTGGATTCCTCGAAGGCGGCCGGTGCAGCGCCAAGGCGGCGATGTTAATTGACGTTTACGTCAACGTCAATCAAGCCCGGAATCCGGCGGCGCCGGATCGGCGCGCGCACCGGGCGATGCGAAACGCTGCAACAGGGGCCCATCGGGCCCCTAGAGTTTGCCGGCCAGCCACATCCCCGGCAACATCGCCAGCACGAACACGACGGTATCGATCTGCCCGGTCAGCAAGGACGCCAGCGCCGTGGACGGGCTGTAGCCGCTCATGCCCCAGCCGATGCCGAACACGATCGCGCCGACGATCAGGCGGCCGTCGATGCTGCGGCGGTTCGTCAGGGTGAAGCGCGCGCTGAACCAGGGCCGGCGGCTGGCGTAGGCGGTCAGCGCAAAACCCAGTGAGGTGACGGCCAGCGCACCGAGCACGACGAAACCCAGCGCGGGGTCCCAGGTGCCGGGAAAAGCGCCGTCGAACGCGGCGCGTACGTCGAGAAAGGCAACCACCTTCTCCGGCTGCGTCATGCCCGACAGGGTCAGCCCGGCAGCCATGATGCAGCCGGAAATGAACGCGATCAACAAGGCCGGCAAGCGGCTGCGCGACGGGACGGGCGCGCCCGGTTCCGCCAGCGCGCCGGGACCGGGGGCGAGGGCGTGCGTCATCGCGTCACCAGGCGCTGCAGGAGTTCCATGATCCCCTCGACCCACCAAGAGGCCGCCGGCACGTTGGCGGTGATCATCACCGTGACCACCGCCACCACCGCGAACGTGAGCACCGCCGCCAGCGAGCGGCGCGAGCGCCGACCCAGACCGACCACCGCGTGTGCGCTGGCGCTGCCCGAACCCATGACCGCACCGAAGCCAACCAGCAGACCGGCCAGCACCAGCACCAGCGGATGGCGGATCGCGACATGGGGCACGCGCAGGGCCCAGGAGAAGAAAGCACCACCGCCGACCAGGCCGAGCAGGAACGCCCAGCGCCAGGAGGAAGCGTGAGCGCTGGAAGTCAGCACCCTGTGCGTGATGCCGCTGACGGCACTGGCGCGTCCGACCCCGGCCAGCAGGATCCAGCTCGCCAGCCCGATCAGCACGCCACCGCGCAATGCCTGCGTGTACTCGTCCACCGTGCCGCTCCAAAGTCCTAAACTAGCGTGAAGCATACATCGTCCCGGGCGCGCCGCCGCTCGCCGCAACGGGTGCAGACAGGTCGGGCCACCCGACGCCACCGTACCGGCCGGCCGGTGCGTCCGCCGCGTGCGCAAGCGCCGAAGGGGCGGTCATGGTGCGGCGCTTTCCCTCGAGGATCATCCATGCAACCCATCCAGCTGTTCGATACCGCATCCTGCACCTATACCTATGTGCTGTTCGACGAGGACAGCCGCGAGGCACTGATCATCGACCCGGTCGCCGAACAGGTCGAGCGCGACCTGGCCGTGCTGCGCCAGTACGGCCTGAGGCTGGCCTGGACCGTGGAGACCCATGCCCACGCGGACCACATCACCAGCGCCGGCGCGCTGGCCGAGCATGCGGGCGCGCATACCGCCGCGCCGGCAGGTTGCGGCATCACGACCGCCGCCGTGCAACTGCAGCACGACGACCGGCTCGCGTTCGGCCGGGAGCACTTGCGCGCGCTGCACACGCCCGGACACACCGCGGGCAGCATGAGCTATCTCTGGCGCGACCACGTGTTCACCGGCGACACCCTGCTGATCGACGGCTGTGGTCGCACCGACTTCCAGTCGGGCAGCGCCAGCGCGCTCTACCGCAGCCTGACCCAGGTGCTGTTTGCCCTGCCCGAGGCGACCACGGTCTGGCCGGGGCACGACTACCACGGCCGCACCCATTCGACGATCGGCGCCGAGAAGGCCGGCAACGCACGCGTGGCGGGCAAGACCGAAGCGCAGTTCGTGGCGATCATGGATGGCCTGCACCTGCCAAAGCCCAAACGCATCGACGAAGCCGTCCCGGCCAACCTGGTCTCGGGTATGCGGCACGACGCACACGGGGAGTCGCGCGGGCCCGACACACCCACCGACCCGCTGGCGGTCCGTGCGGCACAGGGCTACGCAGGCGACGTGACGCCGCAACTGGCCTGCGCCTGGTGGCAGGCGGGCGAGGCGGTGCTGGTGGACGTGCGCTCGGACGCCGAGCGCGAATGGGTCGGCTTCATTCCACAGGCCACGCCGGTGGCCTGGAAGCAGTGGCCCGGCATGGTGATGAACCCGCTGTTCGACCAGGCCCTGCTCGCCGCGGTGCCGAGCGATAAGAAGGTGCTGCTGCTGTGCCGCAGCGGCGTGCGCTCGATCGCCGCGGCACGGCGTGCCACCGAACTGGGATTGCAGGCCTACAACATCCTCGAAGGCTTCGAAGGCAACCCGGACGGCGCAGCGCAGCGCGGCAAGCTCGGCGGCTGGCGCAGGCACGGCTTGCCCTGGCGCCAGAACTGAAGCTGAAAACCGTTCCTCCATGCCCGCCTTTCCCGTCAAGACACACCGGTTCTTCGCTACAGATGCTCGCCATGGCCCGCGCCATGGCTGCGCTTGACGCCACGATCGAAGCCCCCAGGCCGGTGCGCGGCGGGCTCCAGACCCATAACCCTCCCCTTGCCCAATCGTTGAGAGCCTACACCATGACATTTCTCGCCATCGACATCGGAAACACCCGCCTGAAATGGGCGCTCTACGAGGCCCCGGCGGCCTGCGCCCGGGTGCTGGCGCAGGGCGCCGAATTCCTCGACAACGTCGGCACGCTCGCCGAAGGCCCGTGGGCGGCGCTGGACGAACCTGCCAGCATGCTCGGCTGCACGGTGGCGGGCGAGGCGGTGCGCAGACTGGTGGAGGAGCAACTCGAACTGTGGGACTTTGCACCGCAATGGGTGGTAGCCAGGCAGGCCGAGGCCGGTCTCAGCAATGGCTATGACCACCCGACCCGCCTGGGCGCCGATCGCTGGGTCGCCATGATCGGTGCCTGGCACCGCATGCTGGCACAAGGCCCGCGGCGCCCGCTCGTGGTGGCGCTGGTCGGCACCGCGGTGACGGTGGAGGCGATCGACGCCAGCGGCCGATTCCTGGGCGGCCTCATCCTGCCGGGCCACGGCATCATGCTGCGCGCGCTCGAATCGGGCACCGCCGGCCTGCACGTGCCCACGGGAGAAGTGCGGCATTTCCCGACCAACACCAGCGACGCGCTCACCAGCGGCGGCACCTATGCCATCGCCGGCGCGATGGAGCGCATGGTGCAGAACGTGCGCGTGCACTGCGGCGCCGAACCGCTGTGCCTGATGACGGGTGGCGCCGGCTGGAAGATGGCGCCGAGCCTGAGCACCCCGTTCGAGCAGGTCGACAACCTGATCTTCGACGGCCTGCTGCAGATGGCGCAGGCTCGCACGCGCGAGCGCCTGGGCTGACGCTCAGGCCGGCCGCGGTGCCGCCAGCCAGGCCTCGGCCAGGCGCACCCAGTAGGTCGCGCCCAGTGGGATCAGCTCATCGTTGAAGTCGTAGTTCGGGTTGTGCAGCGTGCACGGGCCGGCGCCATGTCCGGCCGCCCGGTGGGCGCCGTCGCCATTGGCGATGAAGCAGTATGCGCCGGGCCTGGCCTGCAGCATGAAGGCGAAGTCTTCCGCGCCCATGGTCGGCTCCTGCACGAGCACGTTGTCCGCGCCCACGATGTCCTGCATCACCTGGCGCGCGAATTCCGCCTCGCGCGCCCAGTTGACGGTCGGCGGGTAGTTGCGCACGAAGGAGAAATCGCATTGCGCCCCGAACGCGGCACAGGTGTGCTCGGCGACCTCCCGCATGCGTTGCTCGATCAGGTCGAGCACCTCCAGCGAGAACGTGCGCACGGTGCCCTGCATCTCGCAATGGTCCGGAATCACGTTGCTGGCTTCGCCGGCGTGGATCATGGTGACGGAGATCACGCCGGCGTCGACCGGCTTCTTGTTGCGGCTGATGATGGCCTGGAATGCCTGCACCAGTTGACAGGCCACGGTCACCGGATCGATCGTGCTGTGTGGCAGCGCAGCGTGTCCGCCCCTGCCGGTGATGCGGATCCTGAATTCGTTGCTCGACCCCATGACGGGTCCGGCGCTGAGCGCGAACTGCCCGACCTGGTAGCCGGGCCAGTTGTGCATGCCGAACACCGCCTCCATCGGGAACTGCTCGAACAATCCGTCCTTGATCATCTCGCGCGCGCCGCCACCGCCTTCCTCGGCCGGCTGGAAGATGAGGTAGACCGTACCATCGAAGTCGCGCTGCCGGGCCAGGTGGCGCGCGGCCGCGAGCAACATCGCGGTGTGCCCGTCGTGGCCGCAGGCGTGCATCTTGCCGGCGTGCCTGCTGGCGTGGCCGAAGGTGTTGAACTCCTGCATCGGCAAGGCGTCCATGTCGGCGCGCAGGCCGAGCGCACGCGTGGAGTTGCCGTTGCGCACGATGCCCACCACGCCGGTGGTGCCCATGCCGCGCACGATCGGAATGCCCCACTCGGTCAACCGGGCGGCCACCAGGTCCGCCGTGCGCTGCTCCTGAAAACACAGTTCCGGGTGCGCATGGATGTCGCGCCGCAAGGCCGCCATGGCGGCGGCCTCGGCGACGATGGAATCGATGAGTTTCATGTGGCTTGTCTCCTGCATACCCGAGGCCGGGCGTTCGTGCGCGTAGCGACGGCGCCACCTCCAGCGGGCAGCACCGGCCGCCGCGGCTCCCTGCGGCACGATGCGCCAGTCTACTGCCGCCCGCGCCCGCCTGCTTGCCCGCACAAACGACAACGCCCACCGGGTGGGGTGGGCGTCGTGGCTTGCAGCCTCACGGCTGCCTGTTTGGTTGCGCGAGAAGGATTTGAACCTCCGACCTTTGGGTTATGAGCCCAACGAGCTACCAGACTGCTCCACCGCGCGGCAAGCTGCAAAGTATAACCGCTTAATCGACCTTGTCCACGGCGTCGACCACTTCATCGGCCACTTGCGGGCGGTCGACGAGTTCCACGAAGGCCATGGGCGCGTTGTCGCCGACGCGAAAGCCCATTTTCAGGATGCGGGTGTAACCGCCCGGACGCGCCGCGTAGCGCGGGCCCAGCACGTCGAACAGCTTGACCACGCTGTCGCGATCGCGCAGCCGGTCGAACGCCAACCGGCGATTCGCCACCGTGGCCTGCCGTGCCAGCGTGATCATCGGTTCGATGACGCGGCGCAGTTCCTTGGCCTTGGGCAAGGTGGTCTTGATCGCCTCGTGGGCAATCAGCGAGTTCATCATGTTGCGCAGCATCGCGAGCCGATGCTCGCTGGTGCGGTTGAGTTTGCGCAGTCCGTGTCCGTGACGCATGGTGCTTTCCTTCTAGGTTCTGGATCCGGCAGCCGTACCAGGTACTGCCGTGGCACACGAGCCCTTGCGTTGGCTCGAAATCAACGTTTCTCCAGCGCTGCCGGCGGCCAGCTCTCGAGCTTCATGCCAAGGGTCAGGCCGCGCGAGGCGAGCACTTCCTTGATCTCGTTGAGCGACTTGCGACCCAGGTTGGGGGTCTTGAGCAGTTCGTTCTCGGTGCGCTGGATCAGGTCACCGATGTAATAGATGTTCTCCGCCTTGAGGCAGTTGGCGGAGCGCACCGTCAGTTCGAGCTCGTCCACCGGGCGCAGCAGGATCGGGTCGAACTGCGAGCTCGAACGCGGCTTGCTGTCGTCGAACACCGAACTCAGTTCGCTGCCTTCGAGCTGGGCGAACACCGCCAGTTGCTCGACCAGCACCTTGGCCGAGGCGCGCACCGCGTCTTCCGCGGTGATGGCGCCATTGGTCTCGATCTCGACCACCAGCTTGTCCAGATCGGTGCGCTGCTCGACCCGGGCGCTCTCGACCGTGTAGCTCACGCGGCGCACCGGTGAGAAGGACGCGTCGAGCACGATGCGCCCGAGCGACTTGGTCGGCTCGTCGCCCTGGCGGCGCATCGTGCCGGGCACGTAGCCGCGGCCCTTCTCGACCTTGATCTGCATGTCGAGCTTGCCACCCTGCGACAGGTTGGCGATGACGTGGTCCGGGTTGATCACCTCGACGTCATGCGGAGTCTGGATGTCGGCCGCGGTGACGGCACCGTCTCCCTCCTTGCGCAGGCTCAGCGTGACTTCCTCGCGGTTGTGCAGCTTGAACACGACGCCCTTGAGGTTCAGCAGGATGTTGACCACGTCTTCCTGCACGCCGTCGATCGATGAATACTCGTGCAGCACGCCGGCGATCGTCACTTCGGTGGCTGCGTAGCCCGGCATCGAGGACAGCAGGACGCGGCGCAGCGCATTGCCCAGGGTGTGGCCATAGCCGCGCTCGAACGGCTCCAGCGCCACCTTGGCGCGGTTGGCGCCCAGTTGCTCGACATTGATTGCTTTGGGTTTCAGCAGATTGGATTGCATGCGGACTTCCTCTCAATACCCCCGACTCGTTACATCGGTAAGGCTGGTGAAGCACCTGGAGCGCGGTGCCCCGCGAGCCAGGAACGGTTGCGGTGATCGACCGCGATCAGCGCGAATACAACTCGACGATCAGCGATTCGTTGATGTCGGATGCAAACTGGTCGCGGTCCGGGGTCTTCTTGAAGGTGCCTTCGGCCTTGTCGACGCTGACTTCCACCCAGGCCGGCATGCCGACCTGCTGGGCGAGTTGCAGCGCCTCGACCACCCGGTTCTGCTTCTTCGACTGCTCGCGCACCGCCACCACGTCACCGGTCTTCACCAGGTAGGACGGGATGTTCACCGCCTGCCCGTTCACCGTGATCGCCTTGTGCGACACCAGCTGGCGCGCTTCGGCGCGCGTGGAGCCGAAACCCATGCGGTAGACGACGTTGTCCAGGCGCGATTCGAGCAGGAACAGCAGATTGGCACCGGTGTTGCCGCGACGCCGCTCGGCCTCCTCGAAATAGCGGCGGAACTGGCGCTCGAGCACGCCGTACATGCGCTTGACCTTCTGCTTCTCGCGCAGTTGCAGGCCGAAGTCGGAGGTGCGTGCACCCGAGGTGCGTCCGTGTTGCCCGGGTTTGGAGTCGAACTTGGCCTTGTCCCCGATCGCGCGGCGCGCGCTCTTGAGGAACAGGTCGGTGCCTTCACGGCGGGAGAGTCTGGCCTTGGGGCCGAGGTAACGTGCCACTTGAACTTCCTTTATGTCATCTGCCGCGCGAAAACGCGGGAGCCGTCAGCGACCGCTGACGGCGGTGGGCTTGGTCGAACGGGAAAACGGATCGTGTCGGATCGGATCGCCTCGCAATCAGATCCGGCGGCGCTTCTGCGGGCGGCAGCCGTTGTGCGGCACCGGCGTGACATCCGAGATCATGTTGATGCGAATGCCGAGCGCGGCCAGCGCACGCACCGCCGACTCGCGGCCGGGACCGGGGCCCTTGATCGCGACGTCCAGGTTCTTGATCCCCTGCTCGATCGCGGCGCGCCCGGCCACTTCGGAGGCGACCTGGGCCGCGAACGGGGTCGACTTGCGCGATCCCTTGAAGCCCTGGCCACCCGACGAGGCCCACGACAGCGCGTTGCCCTGCCGGTCCGTGATCGTGATGATGGTGTTGTTGAACGAGGCATGCACGTGCGCCACGCCGTCCGCGACGTTCTTGCGGACCTTCTTGCGCACACGTTGCGCGGCCGAACTGGTTTGCGGTTTTGCCATGGTGTGTTCCCGATCCGGTTATTTCTTCAGTGACTGCGCCGCCTTGCGCGGGCCCTTGCGGGTGCGCGCGTTGGTGCGGGTGCGCTGGCCGCGCACCGGCAGTCCGCGCCGATGGCGAAAGCCGCGGTAGCAACCGATGTCCATCAGGCGCTTGA
>JBDHRZ010000081.1:0-9497 GCA_039807845.1 Rhodoferax sp. | reverse complement strand
CATCGCCCACGCTGGCATCGAGCATGGGCGGAATCGAGACCTCCACCGCCTGTTGCAAGAGATCACGCTGCGCAGGTTCCGGCACCAGCTCGACCAGGGTGTAGCGGCCATAGCGGGCCACGGGGATCAGCGTGGGTGCTATGGCATCGGGCGGTACCCTGACCGCCTCTTCCACGAGTGGCGGGCTCGGCGGCGCCGCGGTGGTGGCACATCCGGAGGCCAGGACGCAGACCGCCAGCAAGCCGGGCGCGACCGGGCGGCGAAGGAAACGGTTGGACAGTCGCATGTGACGGCTCCCTGGAACGTGGAACCGTCACCATCGCCGCGGCAGGTATTCGCATCAGCAAACAAAGGGAACCGCGATTCAACCGACTTCCTGGAGGGCGGATGGTCAGGTGCGGCCTCCCTGGGGATTCAGGGAAGCGGCTGGCGAAGCCGGGTGAGCAATTTGTTCGCGTTAAGTCACGAATAATGATATGTTACGCGAAACGCTTGAGGAAACTCCATGGCCGCCCCCAGCCCCTTGTCTGCCGTACTCGACGCGGCCGAACGTTCCGGCAAGCTGAACCTGCGCACAGAGGACATTCGCGCAGAGCTGCCTGGCGTCAGCCCAGCAGCACTGCACCAGGCACTGCATCGGCAGCAGCGGCGTGGCCGGCTCGTCCGCCTGTCCCGCGGCTCGGATCACTGGCTCATCGTGCCCCTGCAGCACGCCGCCTCCGGTGCCCCACCCCCGGAAGCCTGGCTGGACCGCTACATGAGCAAGACGCTGGGTGTTCCCTATTACGTCACGCTGCTGAGTGCCGCCGAAACCTATGGAGCGTCGCCTTACGCGGTGATGGTGACGCAGGTGATGGTGCCCGAACGTCGGCGTCCCATCACGGTCGGTCGCCACGAGGTGGTGTTTCACACCCGCGCACGGATCGAAGACATGCCGACCCGCTGGCACGAGACGCCGGACGGGCGCTTCAAGGTCGGTACACCGGAACTGACTGCGCTGGAACTGGTAGAGCGCGTGGCCCTGGTCGGCGGCATGGCCCGAGTTCGAGAGGTACTGCGGGAGTTGTGGGTGTCCTGCACGCCGCAGGGGTTGATCGAGGCGCTGAATGCCCTGCAGGAAGTCCCGACCGCACAACGTCTCGGGGCCTTGCTTGCCCTGGAGGACCAGGGCGCCCTCGGGTCGCGGGTCGCCGAATGGTTGCGCGACAAGGCGCTGCGTCTCATCCCCCTGGAGCGAGGACAAGCGCCGGATACATCGTCTGAAGTCGATACCACTTTCAAGGTGCGACTGACCTTTGATGCCAGGAGCGCCAATACATGATCCAGCATGCCCACCTGACGGCCTGGCAGAGCCATGCGCCGTGGCCCAAGCGCAGTCAGATCGAGCAGGATCTGCGGCTATCCCGTGGTGTGGCGGCCATCTTCGCCGATCCTGTCCTGGGCGAACATTTGGCGATGCGCGGTGGCACGGTCCTACACAAGGCGCACCTGGCACCGGCCGCACGCTATTCGGAAGACATCGATCTGGTGCTCGTCAAGGCGATGGATACGGAAACGCTGGATCAACATCTGCGCCGCGTGCTGACGCCGGTGCTGGGACAGCCGGCCGACTCGCTGATCGCCGACGCCTGGCTGGCGATTCGCAACGTACTGCGGCCGTCGAAGATTCTGCGCACCGCCTATCGATTCGTACCAGTGGGCCTGCGGCGCGAGGAAACCATCAAGGTCGAGGTCAACCTCAACGAAAGCGCGTCGCTGTACCCGCTGGTTGGCGTCGAACTGGACACGCTGGACGAAGAAGGCGAGCGCATTCGTGCCGTCGTGCGCTCCTACGACATCAATGAAATGTTGGGCACCAAGACGCGGGCGTTGATGCAGCGCGAGCAGGGACGCGATCTCTTCGATCTTTTTCATGCCTGGCAACTCAGTGAGGCGGGTACCACCCCCTATCCGGTGGACGGCGCCATGGCGATGGAAGCCTTCGCCTGGTATCTGGACAAGGAAGGAACTCGAATGGACTGCGACGAAGCCAATGCACTGCTTGATGCCAGGCTGCGTAAGGCGGCCTTTCGTCGCGACATGGACACGCTGTTGCGGCCGGGATTGCCCAAATTCGATGTTGATCAAGGTGCCGTAATTGTGCGGGCGGCTTATTTCAAGCACTTGAAGCCATAGTGTTATGGCACGGGAGATTAGGTTCTCTACCGAGTTGCACGAAGCATTGAACGACCTTTCACGGCGACCGGAGGCCGAAATAACCGGGGACATCAGCATGCCATGGCTGCCTTGGAATGCTTGCGACGCGATGTCACTGGCAGCAAAGATATGCTCGGGCAAACGCATCAGCAAACAAAGGGAAGCCTATGCGCCTTGGCCAACGCGCAGTCAGATCAAGCAGAACCTGCGCCCGCCCCGAGGTGTCGCCGCCGTCTTCGGCGACGAAGTACTGCGCGAGCAGACGCTTACAGTGGTTGCACCAATTTGGCCAAATGAATCGAACTGATTATGAGTGATGATGACGCTGGCGCAGCACCAATAACCATCGACAAAGTTCGAGCATCAAAGGCGGGCCATGCCTTTCATGAAGCTTGGGCCGCGCGCTCCGCTCTTGAACTCCTGCCCCCGTCGACCGACCTTACCGCTATCACGCTCGAGGGTTTCGATGAGCGAGACGAACAGAGCTTGGGAACTGGTGCGGTCGAGATTGCCGATCTCGTCCGGTACCACGGCGCCACCGATGTTGCCCGGGCGCATCGAGTCACGGTCGTTCAGTTCAAATACTCGATCGCAAGCGCCGACACGGCAGTGCGAGCTGCTGACTTGGCATCAACTCTTGCCAAGTTTGCCGCGACCGATGCCGAGCTTCGGGCGATGCATGGGGATGATCATGTTCTCGCCGTGGTCCGGTATGAATTTGCTACGAACAGGCCCATCCACGAGAACTTGGGGAAGGCGATCGCAGCGGTTGTCGCAGGCACGCAAGAAGCCGGTGATGTAGCCCGCCAAGCAGGCCAGATCAGTGAAGCTCTGAAAGAGTATCCCCATCCCTTTGCAGACCTACTGCGGCGAATGGAAATGGTCGGTAGCAAGGGAAGCTTGATAGAGGCTGAGCGTGCGATTTCAACAACGCTCGCCGCATGGAGCGAGCCAGGGGATCCGGATGCGGAGAAGCGCCTGCTGAAGTTGCGGAATCTCATCAGGATCAAGGCCGGTCCCGGTAGCGAGACGGACAAACGCGTTGACCGGGTAGCGGTTTTGGCTGAGTTGGAAGTGGAGCACGAGGATCGGCTGTATCCCACGCCCGACGCGTTCCCCGAGGTTGAGGTAGTCATTCAGCGCGATGTTCTTGGCGACATTGCGACCCTCGCCCGTGAAGCTGGTCTTCCTCTCGTTGTCCATGCTGCGGGCGGGATGGGCAAGACTGTCTTGATGCAAGGCCTCGCCGACCGATTGCGAGCCGATGGCCCCGTGGTGCTCTTCGATGGCTTCGGCGCCGGTCGCTGGCGGGATCCTGCTGACGGTCGGCACCTCCCGGAAAGGACGCTTGTCCACCTTGCCAATCTCATGGCCGGACAAGGCCTGTGCGACATTCTGTTGCCAGTGGCGGACGTTACGGGCTTGCTCAGGGCATTCCGCCGACGGCTCGCTCAATCGGTGGAGACGGCTCGGCGAACTCGCAGCGATGCATGTGTATCACTAGTGCTCGATGCGATCGACCACGCCGGGCTTGCCGCGCGGGAAACCGCGACATCATCCTTCGCACACCTTCTCATGCGCAGCATCAGCGTAGAGCCAATCGACGGCGTTCGCATCGTCGTATCGTGCCGGACTGAACGGCTCGCGCTGGCAACCGGCGATACCTCGCATCGTCCTTTCACAATTCCACTGTTCACTGACGCGGAAGTACGAGCCCTCGTCCAGCGGCGTGTGCCGGATGCTTCGGCCGACGAGATCGCCGCTTTGCTGACACGGTCAGGTCGCAACCCACGCTGTCTCGACAACCTGATCGCGGCCGGACGGCCGTTTGATCCCGTGTCTTTCCCTGACACCCCGGGAGAGCCGCAAGATCTGCTCGACGTGCTGCTTCGCAAGCGTCTCACCGAAGCGCGCGAAACCGCACGCGCTCGTGGTGCAAGCGATGCGGACATTGACCTCCTGCTCACAGGCATCGCCTTGCTGGCGCCCCCAGTTCCTATTGAAGAGCTTGCTGCGGCTCACGGCTTGATCGCGGAGCAGGTTGAGAGCTTCGCGGCCGACCTCGCCCCCTTGCTTGAGCGAACGCCACACGGCCTGATGTTCCGCGACGAGCCGACCGAAACCCTGATCCGATCGAGCTACGGCGCGAGCCAGGCCGGTCGAGATCGCGTTATCGCCGCTCTCCAAGAACGCCAACTCACTTCAAACTATGCAGCCCGGGCACTGCCCGCGTTGCTCACCTCGCTACGCGATGCCGATCAGCTCATCCAACTCGCCTACGACTTGCGTGTTCCCCGAGGCGCTTCACAGGTAAGCGCACGCGACATCCGTCTGTCGCGGATCACTGCCGCGATAGCGCTGGTGGGAGAGCTGAAGCGGCGCGATGATCTTCTCCGTCTGCTGCTGGAAGCATCGCTCGTTGCCGCGGGCCATGAGCGATCCGACCGCTTCCTATACCAGTATCCTGATCTCACCGCGGTAGCGGGTGACCCAGAAGCCTTGCGACGGCTTTTCGCGACCAATGTTGGCTGGCCTGGAGGGAAACACGCCGCGCTTGCACTTGTGAACGCCTTCGCCGGTGACCGAGACGAAGCCCGTCGCCATGCTCGGCGATCAATCGATTGGCACAATTGGGCCGCGCATAGCAAACGTAGCGCGCGCTTTAGCGAATCGAGCACCTCAAGGCAATGGGACGACATTGGCTTCGCCTATGTCGAGATGCTGGCGGGCAATGACGTGCGCGTTGCAGAGTTCTTCGCCCGTCGAGAGGACGGTGTGGCCTTCGCCAAGTTTAGCGACTTGTTCGATCTTCTGGATCGACACCAGTGTTCGGCGCATCCGCCCAAGACGCGCGTCGCAACGCGGCTGTTGCGTTGTCGACTGCCATCTCGCGCACTCTACGCCGCCGCGCTTCCATTCGTCGGCCGTGAACCATCCCACGCCAGAAGGCTTGTCACGGCACTTGCAGCCGCATCTTCTGGGACTGGCAAAAGCGAAGCCTTGGCGATGGCCAGCGTACTGGCATCGGCCCTGGCGATAGTGCTCGGCATGGAGAAAGAGGCAGCAAGCATCCTCGCTGGAGCTGCACTTACACCACCAAGCGTTTATGACTATTCCAGTCACTATCCGAGCGACCGTGCGATCCACGTGACCGTACTGGCCGCCGGTGTTCGAGCCGCCTTGAGCCGGAAGCGCGCCGCCTTGGCTGACATAGCGCCAGCGGAATTCATCGGGTTGGTGCCTGCAAGTGCTCGATCGCGGGGCGCAGCAACCTTCAGTCGGGTGCTTAACCAGAAGCTAGCGGCTCCCAAGTTCGATGGAACTCGGCACCGACGGAAGAGGCGCAATGAACTCGACGAGGAAAAACGATCAAATTACTCGCGTGCGCTTGGCAGCCGAATCCTGCCGATGCTGAACTATGCGCAGGATGTCGCCGACATCATTCGACCGCCAAATGGAAAGGCGCGGGACGAGATGGTGGCCGCGGCCTTTGACCGACTTGTCCATGAAGTCGCGCAGTCATCCGACTATCCGTATCGGGACGGGAAGGCATATCTCGCGCGAAACGGCTTCCGAGTGATTTTCGACCTTGCCGACTCGTTAGGTGCGCTCAATGCCGCGATGGCGAAGCGCATGGTCGAGTGGGCAGCGAGCGCGCCGGGCCTATTCACGCCGGAACTTACCCAGGCGGTTGCTCGACTATCGCGCCTCCCACAGTGCCATGATGCAGCGCTCCTCCTTGCTGGCCATGTCGAGCGCAAGATCCAACTCGATACCGATGTCGGATCCCGCATCTCATCCTACGGTGACCTCGCTCGCGCAGCCTGGCGAGTGAGCACCGAAGAGGCTGCGGCCTATTTTCGCCGTGCGCTCGATCTTGCCGAGGCCATTGGATCGGATGACTTCGATCGTACCAATCACTTGCTGGAGCTGACCGGCCACTATTCGGGTCCCGAACTTTCGCCGGCGGCGGTGCACACCCTGGCGCGTATCCTCGAACTGAATCAGAACGAGGATGGCAAATTCCCCTGGACGGAGTACGCGAAAACGATGGTGCCGATTGCTGGTCGGGCGATGTTGGCTACGTTGGCACGGCTGGATGATCGTGACGCTGCTCGGCTCGGACTGTCGCTCGGCCCAGCGTTAACTGTCCTCGTTCGTGATTCGAAGCTTTCAGTTGAAGCCGCCGTCGCGCTATTTGGTTTGGCTGCTCCAGTCGAAACGTGGACGTGGCACATCTCGGGCTTCGCGTCAGAGGTCATTGGTCGCCTACCTCAAGAGCGGCGGGAATGGTTCTTCGACCTCCTTCTGGTCGAGATCGATCGTGAGGATCAACTGTCTCCCGCACGGGAGACGATCGAAGGGCTACATGACCTCGCTGAGCGCAGTCTTCCTGCCACTTCTCATGCTCGAACACGAATTGAGGGCCTGCTCACTCGCCTTGGACCCCAATCCGAATCGCGAACGGTCATCTCCCCGTCAACCGCGATGGAGCCGCCGGTCGTCTTCCCGGTGGACCTCACGGACTCGGACGACATTGACCGCCAGATTCTCAGCGAGGAGATTGATCAGTCGGGACGGCGCTGGCCGGTTCGGACACTGATTGATCTGGCCAAGCGAGCAAACTCTCCCGCCGAACGCCTCGGGTTCGTCCGCGCGGTCGTTGAAGCAACCGCTGCCACGCTTGCCGACAAAATCCACGCGCTGGACGACTACTTGGAGGAATGGGGTAGGTCGTCGGCGGCTATGCGCGATGCTCTGCCTGACTTGGGACTGCGCCTTGCCACCAAGCACGCCGCCGAACTTGCCAGTTCAAGCACCGACGCGTGGGGCAACTGGCGGGGGCTGGAGCAGCATTTTCATGCCGACCGTGCAGTTCTTGTCGAGCACGTAGTTGCAGCGCTCCGGAGCACCGCGGACAGTCTTGGTGGTAATGCCTGGCTCGCACTCGCCGCGAGACTGGCGTCTGACGTCAGCGCCAGCGCCATTGCGGAAGGCCTCGAACGGTTTCTGGAGAACACAGATGAAAAGCTGCCGTCCGAAGTTGGGGACGGGCCGTGGGACGCGCGTTTTACGGTTCCGTCTGACGAGGCGACATTCGTGGCGGGACTCGTGTGGGCGAGGCTCGGCCATCCCATCGCAGCAATGCGCTGGCGCGCAGCCCATGCGGTGCGGCGCCTGGTGGTGGCCGGACGGTTCGATGTCATTGAACGACTGATCGAGCGATTCGGGTCTGCTTCGAGCTTGCCGTTCGGCGATGCGAAGCTGCCTTTCTACTTAATGCATGCGCAGCTCTGGCTGTTGATCGCACTCGCTCGCGTAGCGAAAGACGCTGCTTCCGCGTTTGCCTCCCATCGCGCGTTCTTCGAGCGAATCGCCTTTTCCGCTGAGTTCCCGCACGTTGTCATGCGTGCGTTCGCGATAGACGTACTTCGCGAGCTTGCGCCTGCACTCGCACCCCAAGAGCGCGAAGCTCTGATCGCCAAGCTTGGCCTCGCAAACCGGTCGCCCTTCCCATCGGCTCCTCGAACCGACTACCGCGAGTTCCGGTATGCGCCTAGGCCAGACGCCTCGCCGCGCCCAGAGGATGGCTTCCACCTCGACTACGACTTCAACAAATATCAGGTCGAGCGTTTGTGCCACGTCTTCGCTTGTCCAGGCTGGGAGGTGGAGGACCGCATCAGCGCGTGGGTGCGGCGTTGGGACACAACCGTGCGAGGAATGCATGATTGCCCGCGTGGCAGAAGCGATGACGCATCTTGGTCTTCGGGGTATGTTCCGGATCGAGATCCGTACGGGGGATATCTCGGATGGCACGCACTCATGCTTGTCGCCGGTGAGTTGCTGGCGACACGGGCGGTTGTCGGCGAAGACTGGGGCGGTGATGCTTGGGCCGCGTTCCTGGGGGAGTACACGCTGTCAAGAAGCGATGGTCTCTGGCTTGCCGATCTCACCGATCCGTTTCCGCTCGACCTTACCAAGGAGGCGGACATGCCTATGCCGGAGAGCGGTGAGAGAGGCACCGTTCGCGAAGACAGCAATCTGCTGGCACCGTTGCTCGGCTTACTGGACGGCAAGGCGGCGACGGATTGGCTTCCGGTCGCAGGACGTTGGTCGATCGGGCGAGACACAACTGTCACGCTTCAAAGCGTACTGGCGAATGCCGGCGATGCGCGAGCGGTGGTCTTGACCGTGCTGTCAGCTGAAGCATTCTTTAGATGGTTGCCGGACGATGAAGATGAGATTGCCCGTCACTTCGGCGGCGACGGTCACACGGTTCAGCCATGGGTCGCAAAGACACCGAACACCGAGCGCCAGCTCGATCGGCATGATCCTTATGGTGCCGCCACCGCACTCGACAGACCTTTCCCATCGGATTGGACGCGAGAGCTGTTGGGGACAGTCGCGGATGATGAGGTAGTCCGCAGTTGGTCAATCGGCGGGAGAACAGCGTATCGCGCAGAAGCTTGGGGTGCTGAGGGCGGACGGGGTGAATACGCCTGGAGCGAGACTGGGTACCGCTTGTTCGTCGGTCGTGACGCATTGCTTTCCCTGCTCAAGGTGTCCGAGCGTAGTCTTGTCGTCGCACTCACGCTCCAGAAATACCATAAAGGGAAATCGAGCGGACGTGCCGGAGACTCCAGCGGCTTTACCCATCGGTCGCTGGTGGTTGTCATCGATGAACGTGGCCAGATTTGGTCGCCGCGAGGCCTCTCTCGACAAGCCAAGGGAGCTCTTGCGACGCTCGACCCCGATCAGCGACGCGATTTCTATCCGCGGTTCCGCGCAATCGCGGGCCTGCCCGATGAGCGGCGCCGTCGGCGCGACAACCTACTGGATCTCGACGGCATTGACTTGGCGTTCATCAAGAATCCGAATGGAAGTTAACCGGCTCACTGCCGACCGATACTGACATCCGGTCGTATGACCGCTGTGGCCGAGCAAGAGACGCCCTCGTGGCATCAGCCTGAACGACCGCGGTGGGTCGATTGGAGTCCCTCATTCCCGGCTCCAATCGCAAGTTGAACGAGTAAAAAAAACAGCGGCCCCCGAAGGGGCCGCGAAAGCTCGTCGAACTCAATGCACCAACTGCCGAGCCAGTGCCACCTCCACCGAGTCGCCATCCTGATTCAGGACATCAAGCCCGGACTCCGGCACGTCTCCCGACGTGCTCTGCGACACCATGATCTTCTTGGCCATCAACCCCAGGCAGGTCATCTGCGAGGAGTTGGCGTAGCCGAGGTAGATCACGCGCACCGGCTGCTTCTGGCCGATGCGCCATGAGCGCCGGGCGGCCTGCT
>JBDHRZ010000080.1:0-9534 GCA_039807845.1 Rhodoferax sp. | reverse complement strand
AGGCCGCCCTGCTGCGCCGCCGCGAGCACGCGGTCGATGTCGCCGCCAGGATCGATCACCGCGGCCTGCAGCGTCTCGTCGTCCCACACGAGCGAGCAGTTCTGCTGGAACGCGGTGACGGGAATGGTCTGGTAGTGGAGCATATGGGGCAATCGCAGGGGCTACTGTTCGGGTTTGGTGCGCCGGACTGGTTTCCAGCCGGCGAACTGCGGGAAGTGTTCGCGCACGGTCGGTCCGTCGAAATCCCAGGTCATGCACTGGCCCAGGAAGAACGGCGGCTGGTCGCCGGTCTCGACCACGCCGGTTGCACGCCGCACGCGTGCACGGTAGGGCGGAATGGCCTGCAGCGCGGCGGTCGCCAGATTGAACAGCAGTTCGCGGAAATGGGTGCAGCCCTGCACCCCGCCCAGCGCCTTGTCGATCTTCATGCGCCAGCCCGGGCCGATCGTCTCACCGACCATCTTCTGCATCGGGAGCTGCGTCAGTTGACACACCGCGTGTGGCGCGCCCGGCATCGCGGTGTCGATCGCCACGATCTTCAGGTCGTCGTCCAGCGTGACCCGCAGCAGCATGTCGTGCAGCGGCGTGCCCGGCGGCATGTCGCCATGCTCGAGCGAGTTCCACATATACGCCTTGGTATCGGTGAGCCGGGCCTCGATGTCCCACAGGCCGTCCTCGCGGTGGTAGCCGTCGAACCGCAGGGTCCGGGTGTGCAGGGGCTTGCGCGGTGCGGCGGGGGGAAGAAGCGACATGGTTCGTCTGGGCGGTGAGCAAGCGGGAAGGCAAGCGCCGCCGCGCCAGCTTGGCCGGCGGCGCTTGCACCAGCCTGGATTTTCCCCGAAACGCAGCCCCCACCGGCCCGGGGGATGGGGTCAGGTCTTGCCTTGGTCGGGGGATGGGGTCAGGTCTTGCCTTTTGCCCCCACCGAAACGCAAGGCGGTGTAGGCATTGGGGGGGGGCAAAAGGCAAGACCTGACCCCACCCCCAGTCACCCTGCGTGCGTGACCTCGGTCGTCAGATGCATGGTCGAAGACAGGGAGTTGGAGATCAGGCACACCGACTCGGCCTTCTCCAGCAGGCGCACTGCCTTGGCGGTCTCCACGTCCGGCGGCGTGACCAGCCTGGCGTGCAGCGTGAACTCGGTGAAACGCGTCTTGCCGTCGGCCCGGTCGAGCGTCCCCGTCACCGCGCAATGCAGGTCCGACCAGGGCATCTTCGAAGCGCGCGCCACGGCACGAAAACTGAGCACGAAGCAGTCCGCCACCGCGGCCACCAGCAGCGACTCCGGCGACCAGCGCCCGCCGGGACCACCGAACTCGACCGGCGGCGCGGACGACAGGTCGGCCACGCCCTCGGTGACAAGCCGGACATCGCCTTCGGATTTGCCGAAAGCCGCAACGGCGTAGTGGTGGGGCAACTCTTGCATTGGTTCACTCCTGGTTCGACGGCGACTGGTGCAAACCCCGGCACGGGGCTGCATTCCCGGACGGCGCAGGAAATGCGCACGCCCACCCTGCGAGGATAGCCGCTCGGCTGCGTTCGCCCAAGTCCGATCTCCCAGGACCGCGGCCTGGCCGGGCGCACAGGGGGCACATGCGCGCGCCGGGTGGCGGGAATGCGGCAGGCAGAGACGATCGAATCGGCATCCGGCCGGCCCCTGCGCGTGCGTGCTCATGCCGAATCGACATCGGGCCCGGCCAATGCGACGCGCACGGCTTGAAGAAAGACGTCGTGCACCACGGTCGTCGAGGCACTGGAACGGCTCGTAGCGACGCGCTGACGCATGTGCGGCCATTCGAATGGCAAGGTGCGAATGGTCTCGCCGACCAACCACCAGCGGACAGGCAAAATGTCGAGCGAATCGTGGGCTCGCGTGGGCATGGCGACATCGTGGATATGCCGATGCAAGTCGCGGCGCAGTCCGGCACGGTTGCAGGATGCCTGAACGCTCCTGAACTCTTTTCACCCAGGACCGAAATGAACGACGAACTCCAGCAGGAAATTGCGCTTGCCTGCCAGCGCTTGATCGCCGCGTTTGCCTACCACGTTGACCATCGCTCCGCAGACTGGGTGGCCAGTGTCTTCACGCAAGACGCCACCTTCGAGCGGCGTGGTGAAGTGCTGGTGGGGCGGGAGGCGATCCGGGCTGCGATGCAGCAGCGTCCTGCCCATATCATGACGCGCCACCTGTGCTGTCCGCCGCATGTGGAGGTGATCGACTCCCAAGAGGCGGTTGCGGTAACGCCGTTTACGCTCTATCGGGTCGAGCGCACCGGCGCGCCGGCGCCTGCGGTGCCAGTGACGTCATCGCCGGAACTGGTCGGGGAATACGAGGACCGCTTGCTGCGGACGCCAGAGGGTTGGCGAATCAAGACGCGCCGCGCGACAGCCATCTTTTCGTGCCGATGAATCCGCCGTGAACGTCGAACCGCACCGCCCCGGGCAGGCACGCGCCGCGGTGGCGCGAACTCCCGCCTGTTTCGTTGGCAGCACCTTCCTGTTCACAACACCTGCCGGTCCTGGCCGGCGCATGGAGAGCCTGTGAATCCGATCAAGAACGCCTGGTACGCGGTCGCACTGTCCTCCAGCATCACGGGCAAGCCCATCAAGCGCGGGATGCTCGGTCACCCGCTGGTCGCCTATCGCGGTGAATCGGGCCAGGCCACGGTACTCTCGGACATCTGCCCGCACCGTTTCGCTCCGCTCCATCAGGGAAAGGTCAAGGGCGACTGCATCGAGTGCCCCTACCACGGTCTGCAGTTCGACACGACCGGCGCCTGCTGCGTGAATCCACATGGCGACGGCAGGATTCCCCGCGGCGCGAAAGTCCGTGCCTACCCGACACTGGAGCGCAATGGCGTGGTGTGGGCCTGGACCGGGGAGCCCGACCTGGCCGATCCTGATGCGGCACTGGATCTGAGCGCATACTTCGAAAGCCGTCCGCTGGCCGTGAGACTGGAGTTGGTCATCAACGCGCATTACGAAATGGTGATCGACAACCTGATGGATTTGAGTCACGGGCCGTTTCTTCACCCGACCACCCTGGCAGATCCGGACAGCATTTCCAACCTGCGCATGGAAGTGCAAGAGGACGAAGGCACAGTGTGGAGTCGCCACTACATGCCGCAAACCAAGCCGATGCCACAATTCGCGGCCTATCGCAAATCAACCGAGCCGCTGTGCGATGCGCATGCACACATCCAGTGGCTGGCCCCTTCGAACCTGTTGCTCGATGTGGGGATAACCGATGTCGGGCGGCCGGACTCGGAGGGCGTGTACAACAAGAGCGCCCACCTGCTCACTCCGATCGATATGCACAGCACGCACTACATCTGGCTCAACGTGCGCAACTTTGCCGTCGATGATGACCGCGTGACGCAGTTGATGCGCGAACGCGGTGGCAAGGCCTTTACCACGGAAGACGGACCCATGATCGAGGCGGCGGCCATGTACATGGGCACGCCCGACCTGCTCTCCCTCTCGCCGGTGTGGTTGCCCAGTGATGCCGGTGGTGTTCGCGTGCGCCGCTTGCTGCAGCAATTGCGTGACAAGGAAGCACAGGCTGCGAACGTGCGGACGTGAAGGGGGAACGCCACTCGGCAAGACCTTGCCCTTGAGTATCCAAGGTCGTACCCCGAATTGGCTGGTGGGTCACGGGGGGTGGGGTCAGGTCTTGCCTTTTGCCCCCAATGCCAACACCGCCTTGCGTTTCGGTGGGGGGGGGGCAAAAGGCAAGACCTGACCCCACCCGGGTTCGGGCGCTCAGCCAGCCACGAATCGGGCTGCCTCACGCAGCGCGTCGGCCAGACGATGGCGCGCGACGAAACCCAGTTCACGCTCGGCCAGTCGGACGTCGAACGGCTGCGTGCGTGGATGCGCAAACCCGGCAAAGCCGGTGGCGGGGAGCGCGAGTTCGGCGAACTGCAGGTCCGGCCGCACCGCGCGCGCCGCGGCGACGAAATCGGCCAGGGTGTCCAGCCGCCCGCTGCCGATGGTGTACACGCGCGAGGGCAGCGCCGCCGCGTCGAGGGCGGCGACATTGGCACGGGCCACGTCGCGCGCATCGATGAAGTCGTCGCCGCCGGACCACAGCAGCAGCGGATCGCGCAGTTCGACGCGACCGCCCAGCGCCCCCTGGCCGAGCAGCGCCTGGAGCAGGCGCCCGGGCACGGAATGGTTCGGCCCGCCCCACAACCCGAGCACCGCGGAGTAGCGCAGGATGCCGACGGACAGGCCGAACTGGTCGGCGTAGTGCTGCGCGAAGAACTCCGCCGCCAGCTTGCTCGCCGCGTACAGGCTGCCCGGGCGCTCGCGCACCACGTGGAACGTGAAGTCCTCGGGAATCGGCGCCGTGTGTGCGCGCGCGAAGATCGGATACGCCAGCGTGGTGGAGGATGCCAGCACGAAGCGCTGCACGCCGGTGGCGCGCGCCGCCTCGAGCAGGTTGACGGTGCCGCCCAGGTTGACGTCCAGCGCCAGCACCGGGTTCTGCCGGATCGCCATGCTCAGTGCCGCGGCCGTGTGCAGCACCCGCGTCACGCCCAGACGCTCGAAGCGTTCGCGCAATCCCGCGCGGTCGCGCACGTCGGCGGTTTCCACGCGCACCGCCTCCAGCCCGGGAACCGATGCGATGGCGGCCGGGTCGGGCCGCAGGTCGAGCAGCACCACCGGCTCCCCGCGTGCTGCCAGCAAAGCGGCGGTGTGGCAACCGATCAGTCCGGCGCCGGTGATGAGCGTCAGCATGGCCGACCCCACGCGGCCGCAGTCTGGCCCGCTGACGTGAGCGCGCCCGGTGCGTGTGCGCTCATGACTCGCTGAACACCTGGTGGTAGACGCGGCCCTGGAACTGCGCCATGGCCTGCGCGATCTGCTCGCGCACCGCCTGGCGGGTCGGGCTGGCCAGCGCTGCGTCCATCGCCGCCAGATCGTCGAAGTACAGGTCGAACACCATGTAGTTCGGCGGCGAACCCTCGTCGCGCTGCTCCACCCGGCGCAGCCTGGCGGCCCGGATGCCGGGGTAGGTGCGGATGGCGTCGAGCACCGGCCCGGCCATCTTTTGTTCGAATGCAGCGCGGTCGGCTGGCGCCACCGTCCCTTCCAAGACTGCGGAACGCACGATCATGGCAAGTTTTCCTCCATCGGGTTGGCAGCCGCCATCAGCCGGATCGTGGCCTGGCTGGTGGCGGCGAGGTGTTGCGTCATCAAGGCGCAGGCCTGGACGCTGTCGCGCCGCAGCACGGCGTCCATCAAGGCCTGGTGCTCCGCATTCACGTCACGCACCTGGGCGCTGCTTTGCTGGTGGCGCAGCAGGCGGATCCGGCGATAGCGCTCGCTCTGGTCGACCAGTTGGCCGTGCAGGCGCAGCAACCAGGGCGAGGCGCAACCGGCCACCAGCGCATGGTGGAACGCCCGATGGCGCTGCTCCCACAGACGGGCATCGGTCACGTCGGCCGGATCATGCGGCAGCGGCGTGCGCGACAGCCGGTGAAAGGCGGCGACGATCTCGGCCTCCCAGTCGGCGCTGCCCTTGTCGACCGCCATCGGCAGCATGATGGATTCGAGCGCGGTGCGCGCCAGCGTCAGATCCTCGAGTTCGGCCACCGTCGTCGGTGCCACCGCAAAGCCGCGCTGGTCGTCGTTCACGACGATGCCCTCGGCCGACAGGCGTTGCAGCGATTCGCGCAGCGGGCTCAGACCCAGGCCGTAGCGCGCCTGCAGGTCCTTGGTGCGCAGGCGCTGGCCCGGTGCCAGCATCCCGCTCAGGATGTCCTGGCGCAGCAACTCCTGCGCCTGGCTGGCCAGTGTGCGGGCATTGGCGACGGCCTCGGACCGGTTGGGGCTGGGCATGGCAGGCATGTCGGAACCTTGGCGTGGACGGTGACCGGGCGATGTTAAATCAGAAGCTCGTATTTTGTGTCATCGAATTAAATTTATGTTGACGAGACATATTTATGATCAATAGAATCACCTCGTCCGTCGCTCATTCCGGGCGCTCATCCCACGTCCCATCCTCCAACCCCGACCCAGACCACCCCCAGCCATGCTTGCACTCGCCACCGTCGAACACCTCGGCAAACCCGTCGCCTGCATCGAGCGCGATGGACAGTTCCACCCGCTGCAGCGGCTTGCCCAGGCCAGCGGCACGACCGACGTGCCGGCCGAGCTGATCGGGCTGTTCGCCGACTGGAGCGCCAGTGCCGCGCTGCTGCGCCGGCTGCAGTCCCATTGCAGCGCCGCCACCGCCTTGCCGACGGCGCAACTGCGCGTGCTCGCGCCGCTGCTCTACCCGGGCAAGGTGCTGTGCGCGGGCGCGAATTACTACGACCACCTGGCGGAGATGGGCATGCCGGGGGCCAAAAAGGAGGACCAGCGCCTGTTCTTCTTCATGAAGCCAGCGCGCAACGCGGTGGTCGGGCCAGGCGACACCGTGCACATGCCGATCGGCACGCGCGAGTTCGACTGGGAAATCGAACTCGCCGCGGTGATCGGCAAGACCGCGCGCAACGTGACGGTCGAGAACGCGCTCGCGCACGTGGCCTGCTACACGGTGGCGATCGACTTCTCCGCGCGCGACCACAACCGCGCACCCGAGACCTTCTACAAGCTCGACTGGGTGGCCGGCAAGGCGAACGACACCTGCTGCCCGCTCGGCCCGCGCCTGGTGCTGGCCGAGGACATCCGCAACGTGCAGGACCTGGGCCTGCGGCTATGGGTGAACGGCCAGCTCAAGCAGGATGGCCGCACGCGCGACATGATCTTCTCCATCGCCGAGCAGATCGCCACCGCCTCGCGCATCATGACGCTCGACCCGGGCGACGTGCTGCTCACCGGCACGCCGGCCGGCGTGGGGGTGCCCAAGCGGACCTTCCTGCAGGTGGGCGACGCGGTGGAGGCCGAAGCGGAAGGCATCGGCCGCATCGCCGTGCGCATCCAGCCCGAGCGCTGACCCACCGCGCGGCGCTCAGGCCGGCTGCGGCGTGGCGCAGACCAGCCCCGGCTCGTCGTGCGCCACGGCGAGCTCTTCCTTGGCCTGCGCCACCGCCATTTCGCGCGGCAGGCGGACGGCGTTCTTCACCGCCAGCACCTCGGCCATCACGCTGACGGCGATCTCCGGTGGCGTCTTGCTGCCGATGTAGATGCCGATCGGACCGCGCATGCGCGCGAGCGAGGCATCGGTCTGTTCGAAGTGTTCCTTCATGCGCTGCTGGCGCGCAGCGTTGTTGCGCCGCGAGCCGATCGCGCCGATGTAGAACGCCTGCGTGCCCAGCGCCTCCAGCAGGGCCAGGTCGTCGAGCTTGGGGTCGTGCGTGAGGGCGATCACGCAACTGCGCCGATCCAGCTGCATGGCGCGCACCACGTCGTCGGGCATGTCGCCGAGCAGCGTCACGCCGGCCACCGACCAGCCGCCACGGTATTCCTCGCGCGGATCGCAGACCGTGACCGTGAAACCGCAGAACAGCGCCATGGTGGCAACGTATTCCGTCAGTTGCCCGGCGCCGATCAGCAGCATGCGGTATTGCGGGCCGAAGGTGTTCACCAGTTCGGTGTCCGACAGGGCCAGCGCCTGGGGCTGCTGCGCCGGTTCGATGTGCACCGCGCCGGTGGACAGGTCGACTACGCGCCGCATCAACCGTCCGGACTCCAGCGCTGCCACCAGGGCGGTGGTGCTGGCGGCGTCCGGGTCGTATTCGAGCAGCAATTCGAGCGTGCCGCCGCATGGCAGGCCGAAGCGGTGCGCCTCGTCGGCGGTGACGCCGTACTTGATGAAGCCCGGCGGCCCGCTCGGAATGCGCCCACCGGCGGCCGACGCCTGATCGGGCTGGACCGGCTGGGCGGGCATCGGTGCACCGGTGTAGGCACTGGTGTGGCGGTGGATCAGGTCATCTTCGATGCAGCCGCCCGAGACCGAACCCACGACGGCACCGGTTTCGCACAGGGCCATGATCGAGCCGATCGGCCGCGGCGACGAACCCCAGGTGCGCACCACGGTGGCCAGCAGCGCGCGCTTGCCCGCGCTGCGCCAGTCGCGCAGGGCGCGCAACACGGTCAAATCCAGGTTTTCCATCGCAGACCTCCTTCCCGCGTCTGCTGCCGTGCGAAACGCCGCGGCCGTTACGGCTTCAGCGCGACAGCCACCACACCAGCAATGCCACCAGCACCGCACCGCCCACCCAGGCCCAGGCCGGCACGCCGGCGCGCGCGGATACGGGCACCGGTGCCGGCACGGCGGCGGCCTGGGCGGCCGGATGGCGGCGCTGCATCTCCTCGTCGAAGCGGCGAAAGAAGTCATCCGCCAGCGACTTCGCCGCGCCATCGATCAGGCGCTGGCCCACCTGCGCCACCTTGCCCCCGACCTGCGCCTTGACGGCGTAGTTCAAGGTACAACCGGTGGCCGTCGGCGTCAAGCGCACCTGCGCATTCCCCTTGCCGAACCCCGCCGGCCCGCCCTTGCCCTCGAAGCTCAGGGTGTAGCTCTCGGGCGGCTGCACGTCCGACAGGACGATGCTGCCGGCGAACTTGGCCGAGACCGGGCCGATCTTGACCGCCATGCCGACCGCGTAGCGGCCTTCGCCGCTGGCCTCGAACCGGTCGCAGCCCTGGATGCAGGCCTTGAGCACTTCGGGGTCATTGAGTGCGTCCCAGGCCTGCTGCTGGGTCACCGCGAGCTCGCGGCTGGCTTGCATTTCCATCGAATCATCCTTGTGTCAGGGCCTGCGCGTCATGTCGTCATGCCGGGAGGAAACCACCCAAGATCATCGATCGCACTGTGCCACTGCGATCTGCGTCAACGGACCGAAGGCGCCGCGGCCGGTCGATCCTGCTCCTTCACCAGCCTGGCCAGGCTGGCGGCCAGATCCTCGAGTTTCTCCAGATTGTGCACCGCCAGCATGCCGTGTGCGCGCTGGTGCAGCACGCCGGCGCCACGCGCCAGCGGCGCATAACCGTCGAAGCGCAGCAGCGGGTTGAGCCACAACAGCCGGCGACAGCGGCGACGCAGCCAGTCGAGTTCCGCGGCCAGTCGTTCCGACTCGCCGGTATCGAGCCCGTCGGTGATCAGCAGCACCACGGTACGGCGTCCGACCAGCCGGCGTGCGTGCTGCTGGCGCAGCGTGGCGAGCGACTCGCCCAGCCGGGTGCCGCCGGCAAAATCGTCCACCAGCAGATTGACGGCGGCCAGCATCCGGTCGCTGTCGGCGATGCGCATGGCAGCACTCAGGTCGGTCAGCCGGGTGCCGAAGGCGAACACGTCGCGCCGGCGCAACTGGCGCGTGGCCGCATGCAGGAACGCCAGCAGCAGCCGGCTGTAGCGTTCCATCGAGCCCGAGACATCGACCAGCACCAGCAGCGGCAGCGGCTGGCGCTCGCGCTGCATGCGCGGCAGCAGCAGCCATTCGCCTCCGGTGCGGGCGGCCCGGCGCAGCGCACCCGGCCAGTGCGGGCGCGCGCCACGCGCACCGGGCCGCACGCGGCGCGTGGGCAGTTGCGGCATCGGCAGCCGGATGTCGCGCGCCAGCCGTTCCACCAGGGCGTACT
>JBDHRZ010000079.1:0-9578 GCA_039807845.1 Rhodoferax sp. | reverse complement strand
ACTGCAGCGGTTCGCACAGACGCTGGTTCATGCCGATGTCCAGGTCGGTCATCACGAACACCGGCGTCTGCAGCCGCTCGGCCAGGTCGAGCGCCGCCGCGGCGTGGCTGAAGCACTCGCCAGGATCCTGCGGAAACAGCAGCACATGCTTTGTATCCCCGTGCGAGGCATAGGCGCACGAGATCAGGTCGGCCTGCTGGGTGCGCGTCGGCATGCCGGTCGACGGGCCGCCGCGCTGCACGTTGATGATCGTCACCGGGATCTCGGCGAAGTACGCCAGGCCGATGAACTCGGTCATGAGCGAGACACCCGGCCCAGAGGTGGCCGTGAAGGCACGCGCACCGTTCCAGCCCGCGCCCACCACCATGCCGATGGAGGCGATCTCGTCCTCGGCCTGGATCACCGCGAAATCGTTGTGCCCGCTTCGCTTGTCGACGCGGTACTTCGCGCAGTACTTCTGGAACGCCTCGGCGACCGAGGACGAAGGCGTGATCGGATACCAGGCGGCGACGGTGGCGCCGCCATAGACACACCCCAGCGCGGCGGCCGTGTTGCCGTCCAGGAAGATCCGCTCGCCGACCTTGTCGCGCCGCTCGACCCGGATCCCGAGCGGTGCCGCGAGGTGTTCGCGCGCGAAGTCGCGACCCAGGTGCAGCGCCCGCACGTTGGAGGCGAGCAGTTTCTCCTTGCCCTTGTATTGTTCGGCGAACAGTTGCTCGATCACCTCGGGCTCGATCCCCAGCAGCACCGCCAGGGCGCCGACATAGACGATGTTCTTGAACAGCTGGCGCTGGCGCGGGTCCGAATACACCGCGTTGCAGATTTCCGTGAGCGGCATCCCCAGCACCTGGATGTCGGGCCGGAACTTCGATTCCGGCATCGGCCGGGTGCTGTCGTAGAACAGGTAGCCGCCCTGGGCGATTTCGGCGACGTCGGCGTCCCAGGTCTGCGGGTTCATGGCGACCATCATGTCGACGCCGCCGCGCCGCCCCAGATAGCCGCGCTCGCTGACGCGCGCCTCGTACCAGGTTGGCAGGCCCTGGATGTTGCTCGGGAATATGTTGCGCGGGCTCACCGGGACGCCCATGCGCAGGATCGCCTTGGCGAACAGTTCATTGGCCGATGCCGAGCCCGAACCGTTGACGTTGGCGAACTTGATGACGAAGTCGTTGACGGCGGCGATGGATTTCATGCGGCCTCCAGGCTCGTGGTGCTGGTCTGCGTGGCGCGCCGGTCCCGGCTCGCCGGCCTGGCATGCGTCATCTCGAGCAGGAATTTCTGCATGTCCCAGGCGCCCGTCGGGCAGCGCTCGGCACACAGCCCGCAGTGCAGGCAGACGTCTTCGTCCTTCACCATCACCCGGCCAGTCTTGACTTCACCCGACACGTACAGGTCCTGCGCCAGGTTCAGCGCCGGCGCGTTCAGGCGCGTGCGCAGGTCGGCCTCGTCACCATTGGTGGTGAAGGTGATGCAGTCCATCGGGCAGATGTCGACGCAGGCATCGCATTCGATGCACGCCTCCCGGGTGAACACCGTCTGCACATCGCAGTTCAGGCAGCGCGATGCTTCCTTGAACGCGGTGGCGGCATCGAAACCGAGTTCCACCTCTACCCGGATGCTGGCCAGCGCCTGTTCGGCCTTCACCCACGGCACCTTGAAGCGGTTCGAGACGGACACGTCGTTGTCGTAGCTCCACTCGTGGATGCCCATTTTCTGCGACATCAGGTTGACATGCGGGGCCGGTCGCTGCTCCACCGATTCGCCGTTGAGCAGGCGGTCGATCGAAACCGCCGCTTCGTGGCCATGCGCCACCGCCGTGATGATGTTCT
Source organism: Rhodoferax sp. (assembly GCA_039807845.1). Lineage (GTDB taxonomy): Bacteria > Pseudomonadota > Gammaproteobacteria > Burkholderiales > Burkholderiaceae_C > CAISIP01. Next base: position 7,749 of record JBDHRZ010000079.1, on the reverse strand, counting down.
TCGGGCCGAAGGCCGCGTCGCCACCGAAGAACACCTTGGGCACGCTTGACTGGAAGCTGGTCGGGTCCACCACCGGCATGCGCCACTGGTCGAACGCGATGCCGCAGTCGGCCTCGATCCAGGGGAAGGCGTTCTCCTGCCCGACCGCGATCAACACGGCGTCGCACTCGATCCGCACGTCGGGCTCGCCCGTGGGGACGAGCGTGCGCCGGCCCTTGGCGTCGCGCACGGACTGGACGAGTTCGAACGTCATCCCGGTGAGCTTGCCTCCCACGTGCTCGAACGACTTGGGCACGTGGCAGTTGATGATGGGAATGCCCTCGTGCTGCGCGTCCTCCTTCTCCCAGGGCGACGCCTTCATCTCGTCGAAACCGCTGCGCACCACCACCTTGACGTCGTGGCCGCCCAGGCGGCGCGCCGAACGGCAGCAGTCCATCGCGGTGTTGCCACCACCGAGCACGATCACCCGGGGTGGAATGCTGGTCACGTGACCGAACGACACCGAGGCCAGCCAGTCGATGCCGATATGAATGTTTTCCGTGATCTCCTTGCGCCCGGGGATGTCCAGGTCTCGGCCACGCGGGGCACCACTGCCCACGAAGATGGCGTCATAGCCCTGCCCCATCAAGGCGCGCATCGACGTCACCGGTTCGCCGCTGCGAAACTCCACCCCCATGTCCAGGATGATGCCGGTCTCTTCGTCGATGACGGTCTCGGGCAGGCGAAAGTGCGGAATCTGGCTACGCATGAATCCGCCCGCCTTCGTCTCGCCGTCGAACACCGTCACGGCATAGCCCAGTGGCGCGAGGTCGCGCGCCACGGTCAGTGACGCCGGACCGGCGCCAACACAGGCGATGCGCCGGCCGTTCGGCGGCGCGATGGCCGGCAGCCGGTCCTTTATCTCACCCTTCAGATCGGCGGCGACCCGCTTGAGCCGGCAGATCGCGACCGGCTCCGGCCGTGCGCCGTTGGCCTCTTCCACGCGCGCGCGCCGACACGCCGGCTCGCAGGGCCGATCACAGGTGCGTCCTAGTATGCCGGGGAACACGTTGGCCACCCAGTTGACCATGTAGGAGTCCGTGTAGCGCCCCTGGGCGATCAGGCGCAGGTACTCGGGGACGGGGGTGTGCGCCGGGCAGGCCAGCTGGCAATCGACGACCTTGTGGAAATAGGCTGGATCCTGAATATTGGTGGGCAACAAATCGAAGTCTCCTCTCATATCGCCTGGTTCGCACTCATGACAGTCGTGTCGACGGCCGGTCGGGCCGCGCCGCCGTACAGCGTGCCGGGCCCCGACCATACCCGCATTCGATGACCCACGTCGACACCAATGTCACATTCATGTCGATGCGCTGCCGGCGTGTTGTGCGAAAGCCGCAAACGCCGAAACCACCTCGGCAGGCGCCTGCACCAGTTCCACCAGCACACCCTCGCCCGCGATCGGGAATTCGTCGTTCGCCTTCGGATGCAGGAAGCAGATGTCGAAGCCGGCCGCTCCCTTGCGGATCCCGCCCGGTGCGAAGCGAACCCCTTGCGCGCTGAGCCAGCGCACCGCCGCCGGCAGGTCGTCGATCCACAGGCCGACGTGGTTCAGCGGCGTGGCGTGCACCGCCGGTTTGCGCTGCGGATCCAGCGGCTGCATCAGGTCGACCTCGACCCGGGTGGCGCCGTGGCCGAGAGCGCAGACGTCCTCGTCGACGTTCTCACGTTCGCTCACGAAGTTGCCGGTGACCTCCAGGCCCAGCATGTCGACCCACAGGCGGCGCAACCGCTGCTTGTCGGCACCGCCGATCGCGATTTGCTGAATGCCGATGACCTTGAATGGGCGCTGCATGGCCGATCTCCCTGGTGAAATCAGCCGAACTCGACGATCGGCTGGTCGACCGCCAGATTGTCGCCCTTGGTGGCCAGCACCTTGCCGACGATGCCGTCCGCCGTGGCAAACAGCACGTTCTCCATCTTCATGGCTTCGATCACCGCGATGCGCTCGCCGGCCTGGACCTTCTGGCCGACCTCGACCGCGACGTCGACCAGCAGACCGGGCATGGGCGACAACACGTACTTGCTCATGTCCGGCGGCGGCTTGAAGGGCATCAAGCGGTACAACTCGGCCATGCGCGGGGACACCACCATGGTCTCGATGCGGGCACCGGCGTGCTGCACCACCAGCGCCAGCGGATTGCGCGGCGTGCCACGTTCGACCTGCGCGGTGAACGGCGCGCCGTTGCACTCGCCGCTGACGCAGATGTCGTTGAGCCGGGAGTGGCTGCTGATCGCATAGCGCTTGCCGTCGAGCAGGATGGCCGCCGATCCGGTCTGGCCGACGATCTCGTCCACGTGCACCCGGGTGCTGCGGTGCTTGCCGCCGGGGTCGAGCGCAATCACCGTGTAGTCGTGCCCGACTTTCACGCCATAGCCGGGCAACTGGCCGGACAGCGCGGTGGCCCGCTCACGCGACTTGCGCCGCACGAACGCTGCCAGCGCCAGCAGGAAGTCCGGGTCGGCATGCTGCACATGCTGCGCGTCGAAACCCTGGCTGTAGTGGGTGGCGATGAAGCCGGTGTTGAAGTCGCCCGACACGAAGTCCGGATGCGCCATCAGCGCGGCCTGGAACGGGACGTTGCTGCCGATGCCGCGGATGACGAACGCATCCAGCGCAGCGCGCATCCGGTCGATGGCCTGCTGGCGGTCGCTCGCGTGCACGATCAGCTTGGCGATCATCGAGTCGTAGTACATCGGGATCTCGCCGCCCTCCTGCACGCCGGTGTCCACGCGCACGCCGTGGCGCTGCGCCGGATCGGCGGCGAACATGGTCTGCGGCGGCGGCGCGAAGCGCACCAGGCGCCCGGTGCTGGGCAGGAAGTTGCGAAACGGGTCTTCGGCATTGATGCGGCACTCGATCGCCCAGCCATCACGCCTGACCTCGGACTGCGCCAGCGGCAGCTTCTCGCCAGCCGCGATGCGGATCATCAGTTCCACCAGATCGAGCCCGGTGATGCATTCGGTGACCGGGTGCTCGACCTGCAGGCGGGTATTCATCTCCAGGAAGTAGAAGGCCTGGTCCTTGCCGACGACGAACTCGACGGTGCCCGCGCTCTGGTACTGCACCGCCCTGGCCAGCGCCACCGCCTGCTCGCCCATGGCCTTGCGCGTGGCCTCGCTGATGAACGGGCTGGGCGCCTCCTCGATCACCTTCTGGTGCCGGCGCTGGATCGAGCACTCGCGCTCGTTGAGGTAGATCACGTTGCCGTGCGCGTCGCCAAGCACCTGGATCTCGATGTGGCGCGGCTGCTCGATGAACTTCTCGACGAACACCCGGTCGTCGCCGAAACTGTTGCGCGCCTCGTTGCGGCAACTGGTAAAGCCTTCGAGCGCCTGCGCGTCGTCGAACGCGACGCGCAGGCCCTTGCCGCCGCCGCCCGCGCTGGCCTTGATCATCACCGGGTATCCGATCGAGCGTGCGATCTCCACCGCCTGGCGGGCATCGGCAATGGCGTCGTTGAAGCCGGGAATGCAGTTCACGCCCGCCGCCCCGGCCAGGCGCTTGGACTCGATCTTGTCGCCCATGGCGGAGATCGAGTGGTGCTTGGGCCCGATGAAGACGATGCCCTCTTCCTCGACCCGCCGCGCGAAGACCGCGTTCTCGCTCAGGAAACCATAGCCTGGATGGACCGCCTGCGCACCAGTCTGCCGGCAGGCGTCGATGATCCGGTCCATCTGCAGGTAGCTGTCGCGGCTGGGCGCCGCGCCGATGTGCACCGCCTCATCGGCAAGCGTGACGTGGCGCGCGTTGCGGTCGGCGTCCGAGTACACCGCCACCGTGCGGATGCCCATCTTGCGCGCGGTCTCGAGCACCCGGCAGGCGATCTCGCCGCGGTTCGCGATCAGGATCTTGTCGAACATGCTCTCACCTCACAATGGGATGTTGTCGTGCTTGCGCCACGGGTTTTCCAGCTTCTTGCCCTGCAGCATCACCAGGCTGCGGCAGATGCGCTTGCGCGTTTCGTGCGGCTGGATCACGTCGTCGATGAAGCCACGCGCGCCCGCCACGAACGGATTCGCGAAACGCGCCTTGTATTCGGCTTCGCGCGCGGCGAGCTTGGCCACGTCGTCCTTGTCCTGACGGAAGATGATCTCGACCGCGCCCTTGGCGCCCATGACAGCGATCTCGGCATTCGGCCAGGCGAAGTTGACGTCGCCGCGCAGGTGCTTGGAGCTCATCACGTCGTAGGCGCCGCCGTAGGCCTTGCGCGTGATGACGGTGATCTTGGGCACGGTGCACTCGGCGTACGCGAACAAGAGCTTGGCGCCGTGGCGGATGATGCCGCCGTACTCCTGGCTGGTGCCGGGCATGAATCCGGGCACGTCCACGAAGGTGAGCACCGGGATGTTGAACGCGTCGCAGAACCGCACGAAGCGCGCCGCCTTGATGGACGACTTGATGTCCAGGCAGCCGGCCAGCACCAACGGCTGGTTGGCCACGATGCCCACGCTCTGGCCGCCCATGCGGGCGAACCCGATCACGATGTTGCGCGCGTAGTCGGGTTGCAGTTCGAAGAAGTCCCCGTCGTCGACCGACTTCATGATCAGTTCCTTCATGTCGTAGGGCTTGTTCGGGTTGTCCGGCACCAGGGTATCGAGCGAGAGGTCCATCCGGTCGGTCGGGTCCCCGCTGTCGCGCACCGGCGCGCGCTCGCGGTTGTTCAGCGGCAGGTAGTTGTACAGCCGGCGCAGCATCAGCAGCGCCTGGACGTCGTTCTCGAACGCCAGGTCCGCGACGCCGCTGCGCGTGGTGTGGCTGATCGCACCGCCGAGCTCCTCCGCCGTGACCTCCTCGTGCGTCACCGTCTTGACCACGTCGGGCCCGGTGACGAACATGTAGGAGCTGTCCTTCACCATGAAGATGAAGTCGGTCATGGCCGGCGAGTACACCGCACCGCCGGCACACGGCCCCATGATCAGGCTGATCTGCGGCACTACGCCGCTGGCCAGGACGTTGCGCTGGAACACTTCGGCGTAGCCGCCAAGCGAGGCCACTCCCTCCTGGATGCGCGCGCCGCCGGAATCGTTCAGGCCGATCACCGGTGCGCCGACCTTCATCGCCTGGTCCATGATCTTGCAGATCTTCTCGGCGTGGGCTTCGGACAGGGCGCCGCCGAACACGGTGAAGTCCTGGCTGAACACGAACACCAGGCGGCCGTTGATCATGCCGTAACCGGTGACCACGCCGTCGCCGGGGATCTTCTGCTCCTGCATGCCGAAGTCGACGCAGCGGTGCTCGACGAACATGTCCCACTCCTCGAACGTGCCTTCGTCGAGCAGCAATTCGATCCGCTCGCGCGCGGTCAGCTTGCCCTTGGCGTGCTGCGCCTGGATGCGCTTGTCGCCACCGCCCTTGCGCGCCTGTTCGCGCTTGGCTTCGAGTTGTTCGACTATCTCATGCATCGTTGTGCTCCGTTAAGAGGGTGGGCCGCGGCGGCTGGTGCAGTCGGACCAGGGCCGACGCCACCATTTGCAGACTGACGAAATCCTTGCCCCACAGACTGCGCCGGGTTGGCAGGTGGCGCAGCCAGGACAGACGCCGCGTCGCATGGCGCAGCACCGCGCGCACCGGCTCCGATTCGCGTCCGAGCACCTGGCGCAAGGCCGCGTCCAGCCGGTCCGGCGCGAGCGCGAGGTTCCACAGGCTCGACTGCAGGTAGATCAGCCAGTCGCGTGCCTGCGCCTGTTCGAGTGTCATCACCTCGAGCGGGTCGTCCTCGAAGTCGATCAGGCCTTCGAGCCGGCTCGAGACGATGATGTTGCGCGCAAAGCATTGGCTCAGATATTGGCCGCGCGCATGCACCAGCAGCAGGTGCTCCATCGCGGCCAGCCACAGGCCATAGGCCTCTCTGCCCTGTTCGCGCAAGGCGCGCGCCAGATCGTTCGAGCCGAGGTGCGTCATGACGAAGTAGTCCGGGGCGACATGCAGCACCTGCGGCACCTGCAGGCCGGCCGCATGCAGCGCCTGCAGGCGCGCAATCTCGATCGCCTGTGCGCGCGCGCCGCCGTGCACCGGCACCGCCTTCAGGTACGGCACGCCGGCCAGGCGGGCAAACAGGTTCAGCATCCGATGCGCCCACGGGCCGCGCAAGGGCCGCTGCCCCTTCACGATCACCCGACCCTCGGGCAGGTCGAGCACCTCGACCCGGCGCTCGCGCCACAGGCTGGCGCCCTCGATGCGGGCAATCGACGCAGGAGAGATCATGGCGTGCCAGGGCCCGGTCCGGATGCGCCGCAGCCAGCGCCGGCACCGACCGGGCGGGCTTCCACGCTGCCGGCCGCGGGACGAAACAAGGCCAGCAATTCACGCGCAGCGCTGGAGGCGACCACCCGGCCCTGGGCGACCTCGCGCGCGAGCGTCGGCAGGCGCGCGCGCACCGCCGCGTCATGCTGGAACGACTCGCGCAGGCCGGCGTCGACGCGCTCCCACATCCAGGCCAGTGCCTGTTCGCGTCGACGCGCCTGCCAGTGCCCGCCGCGCTCGCGCTGCTCGCGAAATTCGCAGGCCGCCGCCCACAATTGCGGCACGCCCTGCCCCGACTGGGCGCTGAGTTGCAACACACGCGGCCATGCCGGGACTTCTTCCGGCGCGCTGCGGCCACGCAGCCCGGCCAGTCGCAAGACAGAACTGATCTGGGCACGTGCCCGCGTGGCCGCAGCCGGGTCGAGGTCGGCCTTGTTGATCAGCACCAGGTCGGCCAGTTCCATGACACCCTTCTTGATCGCCTGCAACTCGTCGCCGGAGTTGGGCAACTGCATCACGATGAACAGATCGGTCATGTCGGCCACCGCGGTCTCGCTCTGCCCCACGCCAACGGTCTCGACGATCACGATGTCGTAGCCGGCTGCCTCGAGCACCAGCATCGACTCGCGCGTGCGCGCCGCCACTCCACCCAGGGTCCCGCCAGACGGGCTGGGCCGGATGAATGCCTGCTCGCAGACGGAGAGTTTCTCCATGCGCGTCTTGTCGCCCAGGATCGAGCCACCCGAGCGCGTGGAGGACGGATCGATCGTCAGCACCGCCACGCTGAGCCCCTGGCCGATCAGGTGCAGGCCGAGCGCCTCGATCAGCGTCGACTTGCCGACCCCGGGCGTGCCGCTCAGCCCGAGCCGGAAGGCCCGGCCTGCGTGCGGCAGCAGGCGCGCGAGCAGGGCATCGGCGTGCGCGCGATCCATGGCCCGGGTGGACTCCAGCAAGGTGATCGCCTTGGCGATGGCGCGCCGGCGCACCATCCCGGACGTGCCGAGCACGCGCTCGGCCAGTTCGTCCGGGGCAGGCGCCGCCAGCACCGCGGCGACAGGATCGATGGACGTCGGCGACATCGCGGGGCCGGGTCTGTGGGCGCTGCGCGGAGCGTGTGAAATGCTGGATCGGCTTCGCTCAGGCCGACTGTGCGGCCCGGATCTGCCTGAGCACGTCGGCGGCCGAGTCCAGGATCGGCGTGCCGGGGCCGTAGAACCCCTTGACGCCAGCCTGGTAGAGGAAGTCATAGTCCTGGCGCGGCACCACGCCGCCGACGAACACCACGATGTCGTCGGCGCCCTGCCGATGCAGTTCCGCGATGATCTCGGGCACCAGCGTCTTGTGGCCCGCTGCCAGCGTGGATACGCCGACCGCATGCACGTCGTTCTCGATTGCCTGGCGCGCGCACTCCTGCGGGGTCTGGAACAGCGGCCCGATGTCGACGTCGAAGCCCAGGTCGGAGA
>JBDHRZ010000078.1:0-9627 GCA_039807845.1 Rhodoferax sp. | reverse complement strand
CTTGAACTCGTGGAACTCGCTGCCGTCGACGAGCCGCGCGATGATCTCGCGCACGTCGAAGGGCTGGCGCGGGTCCTTCGGCACGATGCCGTAGAGCTCCTCGGCGGGATATAGGGGTTCCTGGACTTCCGTCATCCCCGCGAAGGCGGGGATCCCGTTGCCTTGGCTTGGTTCCCGCCTTCGCGGGAATGACGGGGAAGGCGGGAATGACGGGGAGGAAGTGTGGCGGATGACTTCGCGGGCGATCGCGAGCGCGTGCCGGTCGTCGTCGGCGAGGTGATCGGCGACGCCGGAGATGCGCGTGTGCACGTCGCCGCCGCCCAGGTCCTCGGCGCTCACCACCTCGCCGGTGGCCGCCTTCACCAGCGGCGGTCCGCCCAGGAAGATCGTGCCCTGGTTGCGCACGATGATGCTCTCGTCGCTCATCGCCGGCACGTAGGCGCCGCCGGCGGTGCAACTGCCCATCACGACGGCAACCTGCGCGATGCCCTGCGCGCTCATGTTGGCCTGGTTGAAGAAGATACGGCCGAAATGCTCGCGGTCGGGGAAGATCTCGTCCTGGTGCGGCAGGTTCGCTCCACCCGAGTCGACCAGGTAGACGCACGGCAACCGGTTCTCCAGTGCGATCTCCTGCGCACGCAGGTGTTTCTTGACCGTCAGCGGGTAATAGGTTCCGCCCTTCACCGTGGCGTCGTTGCACACGACCATGCAGTCGACCCCGCTGACACGCCCGATGCCGGTGATGAGGCCGGCACACGGCGCGCTGTCGCTGCCGTCGCGGTCCGGGTACATGCCCTTGGCGGCCAGCGGGCTGAGTTCCAGGAACGGGCTGCCCGGGTCGAGCAGCATCTGGATCCGCTCGCGCGGCAGCAGCTTGCCGCGTGCCGTGTGCCGGTCGCGCGCCTGCGCACCGCCGCCATCCTGCGCCTTGGCAACCTGGGCCTCGAGGTCGCCCACGAGCGCGCGCATCGCCTGCGCATTGGCCTGGAAATCCGCCGCACGGGGATTGAGTCTGGATTCGAGCATGGGCATAACGTTTCCTTTTCCCTGTCGGGTGGCGAGATCAGATGAAATAGTGCGGAAGTTCGGCCATGTCGGTAAAGACATGAGCGGCGCCGGCCTGGCGCAGCGCCGCAGCGTCGCCATGCGGCAGATAGGCAAACACCACCGCACCCGCGGCGACACCGGCTGCCACGCCGGTCAGCGAGTCTTCCACCACCGCGCAGCGCCTGGGGTCGACCTGCAAGGCGTCGGCGGCGGCGAGGTACACATCCGGGTGCGGCTTGGAGCGCGCGGTCTCGTAGCCGCTGAAGATGCGGCCCTCGAAATAGTCCATCAGGCCAGTCTTGCGCAACTGCATCTCGACCTTGAACCGGTCCGCCCCCGACGCGCAGGCAATCCGCGCCTGGTGCTGCGCATGGATGCGGCGCACCGTGTCATGGACGTTGGGTATCGGCCTGAGGTGCTCCATCAGCGCCGCGTTGCGCCGTTGCTGGAACCCCGTCAACCACTGAGTGTCCACGGCACGGCCCGTGTGCGCCGCGATGAGCGCCAGTTCCTCCTTGAGCGCCTTGCCGACGAAACGCGTCATGCACTCCTGCGGCGTCAACTGCCAGCCCAGTTCGCCCAGCATGGTGCACAGCACCCGGTTGGTGATCGGCTCGGAATCGACCAGCACACCGTCGCAGTCGAACAACACAGCGTCGAATTTCATGCGCTCGCTCATCCCAGCGCCCGCTGGATCAGGATCTTCTGCACGTCGCTGCTGCCTTCGTAGATCTGGCACACGCGCACGTCCCGGTAGATGCGCTCCAGCGGGAAGTCGGCAACGTAGCCGTAGCCGCCCAGCGTCTGGATCGCCGCCGAACAGACCTGCTCGGCCATCTCGCTGGCAAAAAGCTTGGCCATCGCGGCTTCCTTCAGGCACGGCCGGCCGGCATCGCGCAGACTGGCGGCGTGCCAGACGAGTTGACGTGCCGCTTCGATGCGTGTGGCGCAGTCGGCCAGGCGAAACGCCACCGCCTGGTGGTCGAAGATGCGCTGGCCGAAGCTCTCGCGCTGCCTGGCGTATTCCAGCGCGAATTCGAACGCGCTGCGCGCCATGCCGACGCTTTGCGCCGCGATGCCGATGCGCCCACCCTCCAGCGCCCCAAGCGCGATCCGGTAGCCGTCGCCCTCCGCGCCGATCCGGTTCTCGAGCGGCACGCGGCAGCCGTTCAGGTTGATCTGCGCCGTGTCGCTGCTGTGCTGGCCCAGCTTGTCCTCCAGTCGGGCCACCTCGTAGCCCGGGGTGTCGGTGGGCACCAGGAACGCGCTCATTCCCTTCTTGCCGGCAGCGCGGTCGGTCACCGCGATCACGATCACGACATGGCCGCTCTTGCCGCTGGTGATGAACTGCTTGACACCGTCGAGCACGTATTCGTCCCCGTCACGCGCTGCCGTGGTGCGCAGCGCCGAGGCGTCCGAGCCGGCGTGCGGTTCGGTGAGCGCAAAGCCGCCCAGCATGCGTCCCTGCGCCAGCGGCGTGAGCCACTGCTGCTGCTGCATCGCGCTGCCGTGCGCCAACAGGATGGCGTTGACCGGGCAGTTGGTGACGCTGATCGCGGTGCTGGTGCCTCCGTCGCCGGCCGCAATTTCCTCCAGCACCAGCGCCAGCGTCAGGTAGTCCAGACCGGCGCCACCCAGCGCCTCGGGCACGCAGATGCCATAGGCCCCGAGTTCGGCCAGCCCCCGGTGCGCTTCACGCGGGAAATGGCGCTCCCGGTCCCAGCGCGGCGCGTTCGGCCACAGTTGCTCGCGGGCAAAGGCGCGCACCGCGTCACGCACCATCTCCTGGTCCTGGCTGAGCAACATGCAGCGTTCTTCCCTGGTTCCTGATCGTCGCGTCGATTGTCAGGCCAGTTCCAGCGCCACCGCGGTCGCCTCGCCGCCGCCGATGCACAGGGTGGCCAGGCCGCGGCGCCTGCCACGCGCGCGCAGCGCATGGATGAGCGTCACCATGATGCGTGCACCACTGGCTCCGATCGGGTGTCCCAGCGCACAAGCCCCACCGTTCACATTCACGATGTCGTGCGACACGCCCAGTTCGCGCATGAGCGCCATCGGCACCACGGCAAACGCTTCGTTCACCTCCCACAGGTCGACGTCGGCGACGCTCCAGCCCGCCTTGGCCAGGGCCTTGCGGCTCGCCTCGATGGGCGCGGTGGTGAACCAGTCGGGCTCCTGCGCGTGCGTCGCGTGCGCCACGATGCGCGCCTGCTCGGCCACGCCCAGGCGCTGCGCGGTCGAGGCCCGCAGCAGCACCATCGCCGCCGCCCCATCGTTGATCGAGGAACTCGACGCGGCGGTGATCGTGCCGTCCTTCTTGAACGCCGGCTTCAACGTGGGGATCTTGTCGAGCCTGATGCGGCCCGGGCCTTCGTCGATGGCGATCAGCGTTTCGCCGGCGCGCCCCTTGACCGCGACCGGGACGATCTCGGCGGCAAAGGCGCCCGAGTCGATGGCGGCCTTTGCGCGCTGCACCGAAGCGCTGGCAAACGCATCCTGCTCCGCGCGCGTGAACCGGTACCTGGCGGCGCAATCCTCGCCAAACGTGCCCATGGCGCGCCCCGGTTCATAGGCGTCCTCCAGGCCGTCGAGCATCATGTGGTCGTACACCCGGTCGTGTCCGATGCGCATGCCGCTGCGGCCCTTGAGCAGCAGGTAGGGCGCGTTGGTCATGCTCTCCATGCCGCCGGCGATGAGCACCTCGTGGCTGCCGGCCAGCAGCATGTCGTGCGCGAACATCGCCGCCCGCATGCCGGAGCCGCACATCTTCGACAGGGTCACCGCGCCCGTGCCCGCCGGCAGGCCGCCCTTGAACGCCGCCTGGCGCGCGGGCGCCTGGCCCTGGCCGGCCATCAGGCAGTTGCCAAACAGCACTTCACCGACGCGCTCGGGCGCGATGCCCGAGCGCTGCACCGCCGCAGCGATCGCGGCACCGCCGAGGTCGTGCGCGCTGAGCGACGAGAAGTCACCCTGGAAGCTGCCCATCGGGGTGCGGACAGCGCCGGCAATGACGACCGGATCGGTTGCGGAATCAGACATGGGCGTTGCTCCTTGGCGATGAAATCCGTGTTTCGGCGAGGTTGGCCGGCTCAGCGCCTGCGACCCCACGGATCGGCGACCCCGACGGCATGAATGACATGAATGCTACCCGCGTGAAGCCTGTCATCGCGGCCCCGCGTCGCCGGCGGGCACGGTGAACCGTCGCTCGGGATCATAGGGAAACACATCGATGATGTGGCCCTGCGCGATGCGATCCTTGTGCGCCTGCCAGAAGCCGGTGTCGAGCAGGTCCGCGTGATGACGCAGGAACACCTCGCGCACCACCGGGTTGCCGAGCAGGAAGGGGCCGAAGGTCTCCGGGAACACGTCCCTCGGGCCGACCTTGTACCAGACCTCCCCACTCATCTCCTCTTCCTCGTTGCGCGCAGCCGGGACCTTGCGGAAATTGAAGTCGGTGATGTATTCGATCTCGTCGTAGTAGTAGAACACCACCTTGCCGTGGCGCGTGACGCCGAAGTTCTTCCACAGCATGTCGCCCGGGAAGATGTTGGCCGCCACCAGGTCCTTGATCGCGTTGCCGTATTCGATCACGGCGCCCTCGATCTGTTCGTGCGCGCGCAGCGTCGCGGCGCTGTCGGCATCGTGGGTCTGGATCACGTCGAACGCCTCCTGCAGGTAGATGTTCAGCGGGATCATGCGCCGTTCGATGTAGACATGGTGCAGGATCACCTCGATCTGGCCATCGCCGTCGCGGTCGCTGACTTCCAGCTGGCTGGGCGCATGGCTCTGTATCTCGGCGAGCAGTTCGTCGTCGAAGCGCGCACGCGGAAACGCAACACCGCTGTATTCGAGCGTATCGGCCATGCGGCCGACCCGGTCGTGCTGCTTGACCAGCAGGTACTTGGCCTTGATCTGTTCGCGCGTCGTGTCCTTGGGCGGCGGGAAATGGTCCTTGATGACCTTGAACACGTACGGGAAGGACGGCAGATCGAACACCAGCATCACCATGCCCTTGATGCCTGGCGCGATGCGGAACTTGTCCGTCGAATGCCGCAGATGGTGCAGGAAGTCCCGGTAGAAAAGGTTCTTGCCCTGCTTCTGCAACCCGAGCGAGTTGTAGAGTTCGTTGCGCGGCTTGCGCGGCATCAGGCTGCGCAGGAACTGCACGTAGGCGCTGGGCACTTCCATGTCGACCATGAAATAGGCCCGTGCGAAGCTGAACAGGATCGACATGTCGGCCTCGCCGAACAGGGCCGCATCGATTACCAGCTTGCCGGACTGGTCGTGCAGGATCGGCAAGGCGAACGGCTCCTCCAGGAAGCCATTGATGATCTTGCCGACGACGTAGGCGCCCTTGTTGCGAAAGAACAGGCCCGACAGCGCCTGGAGCTGGAAGTTGGCGCGCAGGGTAACGTCGCCCATGCGCCGGCGCATCGCCTCGGCCACGAAGACGCTGTCGCGCGGCAGGTCGTCGAAACTGCGCCGCAGGTCGAAGTCGGCCACCATCCGCTCGATCACCTGCGGGAGGTTGTCTGGCGACGGGTAGTAGGACCGGTACGTCGGCAAGGCCCCCGGCTCGTCGTTCTCGATGTACTCGGTACTGACGGCCGGCCGCACGAAGATGAAGTCGTTCTGGAAATAGCTGCGGTGCAGGATCTTGGTGGTGACGGAGTTGAAGAAGGTCTCCGCCAGTTCCGGCTGATGGTGATCCACCAGCAGGCCGATGTAGTGCAGCTTGATCTGGTGCCAGACCTCCATCGGTTGCTTGCCGGCCTTGAATTCGCGCTCCAGCCGGCGAAAGCACTCGCGCACGCGCAGGTCGTAGAACTCGATGCGCTCGCGCTGCGCGCGCTGCTGCCCATGCCAGTCGGCGGTCTCGAACCGATGCTTGGCGCGCGCGGATTCTGTGCGGAACAGACGGTAGTGGCGGTTGAAGCCGTCCACCATCGCCTTCGCGATGGCATAGGCTTCGGTCGAATCGAGCCGCTGCGGAAACATGCGCGAGGACACCCGCTCGCGCCGCTCAGCGGCGGACCGCTTCGATCACCCGGGCCACCGCGACGCGGTACAGGCCATCGAGCCAGTCCGAACCGGGAACGGACATCTGCAGGTCCTTGAGCAGACCGTCCTTGAGGCCGTAGACCCAGCCGTGCAGCGTCAGCTTCTGCCCCTGGTCCCAGGCATCGCGCACCACCGTGGTGTGCGCCATGTTGACGACCTGCTCGATCACGTTGAGCTCGCACAGGACGTCATGGCGCAGTTCGGCGGGCGTCTGCGCGAGCAGCCCGGCGTGCCGGTCGCGCACGTCCTGCACGTGGCGCAGCCAGTTGTCCGCCAGCCCGATCCGGATGTTCTCCAGCGCGGCCTGTACGCCACCGCAGCCATAGTGGCCCACGACCATCACGTGCTCCACCTTGAGCCGCTCGACCGCGAACTGGATGGTGGACAGGGCATTCAGGTCCGAGCTCACGATCACGTTGGCCACGTTCCGATGCACGAACACCTCGCCCGGATCGAGCCCGGTGATCTGGTTCGCCGGCACCCTGCTGTCGGAACAACCGACCCACATGTACCTGGGACGCTGCTGCGCCATGAGTCCGGTGAAAAAACCCGGGCGCTCCGCCTCCATGCGGGCAGCCCAGCGTCGGTTGTGCGCGAACAATTCGTCGAATGAGGCGGTGGTCATCGAGGTATTGTGCCTTTGCCGCCAGGTCCGGCACCGGGCGTACCGCTGCGCCGCTGCGGTCTGTCCCGCGAGGCAAACAGCCAAACAGCTACGAAATGTCGGGGACAGAGCTTGCGGCTTCGCCGCTGCGGTCTGTCCCGCGAGGCTTCAGGAAGTCTCTGCATACAGCTCGCGGCCGATGAGCATGCGGCGGATTTCGCTGGTGCCGGCGCCGATTTCGTAGAGCTTGGCGTCGCGCCAGAGTCGCCCGAGCGGATAGGCGTTGATGTAGCCGTTGCCGCCGAACAGCTGGATGCCTTCGCCGGCCATCCAGGTGGCCTTTTCTGCGCACCACAGGATCAGCGCGGCGCAGTCCTTGCGCACACGACGCACGTGCTCGCTGCCCAGCGCATCGAGGTTCTTGCCCACCGTGTAGCAATAGGCGCGGCCCGCCTGCAGCACGCTGTACATGTCCGCCACCTTACCCTGGACGAGCTGGAATTCGCCGATGCTGCGGCCGAACTGCTTGCGGTCGTGGATGTACGGTACGACGTTGTCCAGCACGGACTGCATGATCCCGATCGGCCCGGCCGACAACACGGCACGCTCGTAGTCGAGTCCGCTCATCAGCACCTTGGCGCCGCCGTTGCGCACCCCGAGCACGTTGTCGTACGGCAGCTCGACGTCCTGGAACACCAGTTCGCCGGTGTGGCTGCCACGCATGCCGAGCTTGTCGAGCTTCTGCGCGATCGAAAAGCCCTTCATCCCTTTTTCGACCAGGAAGGCGGTGACACCGTGCGCGCCCCGCTCGGGCTCGGTCTTCGCATACACCACCAGCGTGTCGGCATCCGGTCCGTTGGTGATCCAGAACTTGCTGCCGTTGAGCAGAAAGTAGCCGCCCTTGTCCTCGGCCCTGAGCTTCATCGACATCACGTCGCTGCCGGCGCCGGGCTCGCTCATGGCCAGCGCACCGACGTGCTCGCCGCTGATCAGCCTGGGCAGGTACCTGCGGCGCTGCGCGTCACTGCCGTTGCGCTTGATCTGGTTGACGCACAGATTGCTGTGCGCGCCGTAGCTCAGGCCGACCGAGGCCGACGCGCGGCTGATCTCCTCCATCGCGATCATGTGCGCCAGGTAGCCCATGCCGGCGCCGCCATACTCCTCCGCGACGGTGATGCCAAGCACGCCGAGCGCGCCCATCTTGCGCCACAGGTCCATCGGAAACTGGTCGCTGCGGTCGATCTCGGCCGCGCGCGGCGCGATCTCGGCCTGCGCGAAGTCGCGCACCGTGTCGCGCAGCGCGTCGATGTCGGCGCCCAGCTGGAAGTCGAGTCCGGGGATGGAAGTCATGGGTGTCTCCTCGATGGGTTGCAATCGACCGGCCGCCGCTGCGGCCGGCGACAGCGGATCAATAGGCCATGGCGACCGGCACCAGGGTCTGCTGCATCACTGCGCAGTCGGTGCGCTTGCCATGGGCGTCCAGATGCGTCACGCTGGCGCTGGTCACGATGATCCGCTTGCCCGCACGCAGCACCTGCCCGGCCGCCTGCAGGCAGCCGCCACGCAAGGCGGCCAGAAAGTTGATCTTGTATTCGACGGTGGCAACCTCCATGCCGGGCGGCGCCACCGTCAGGCCGGCGTATCCCCCGGCGATGTCGGCCAGCGCGCCCATGGCGCCGCCATGAAAACTCCCCTGCTGCTGCGTCACCCGATCGGAAAACGGCAGTTCCAGCACACACCGGCCCGGTTCCACCTCCAGCAACCGGGCGCCGAGGTGCAGCATCATGCCCTGGCGCGCCAGGCTGGCCTGGACACGCTGATGCAGTTCAGGGTGCCGGGCAGCCGCGGGGGTGGTGTCGGGGAGCATGCAGGGTGGCCTCCAGGCAGGTTTCAGTCAGGACGGACAGGTCGATGGTCAGCGCCAGGCCGAAATTTGACGTTTACGTAAACGTCAATTGTGCCGCAGGACCGTGTGGTTGTCACGTGCGGCACCGCGACCCGTGCCTCATGGCGCCACGCTGCGCTTGTCCGCCTTCGCCAACAAGGCCCTGGCCTCCTTCTCGTGGGTCTTGACCTCGTCCAGGTTGGCCAGCAAGTCCGCCATCTGCTCCTCCAGCGCCAACCGGTGCGCCGCCAGCACGTTCAGGAACTTGCGCAGTTGCGGGCCCGTGTCGCGCGGGCTGTCGTACATGTCGATGATTTCACGCGCTTCGGTCAGCGACAGGCCCAGACGCTTGGCGCGCAAGGTGAGTTTGAGTCGGGTACGGTCACGCGCACTGTAGACACGATTGCGCCCGCCGGCCCCGGTCCGCTGTGGCTGCAGCAGGCCCATGTCCTCGTAGAAGCGGATCGCCCGCGTCGTCAGGTCGAACTCGCGCGCCAGGTCGCTGATGGAATACTGCTGGGACATCGGCGGGACATCCTCCGTGATGGGACCCTGACGGCCGGTCGACCACAGGTGGCGGACACCGACGGCACGGGTCCTTACAATGCGAGTTTACCTCTGACGTTTACGTCAACGTCATGCAACCTCCCCCGACGCCATGAACACACTCGAAAGCCAGTTGCATTACCCGCTTGGCGAGACCGTCCCCGCACCCGGGTCCACGATCGAGGTCGCCCCGGGCGTGCGCTGGATCCGCATGCCGCTGCCGTTCGTGCTGAACCACATCAACCTGTGGCTGCTGCGCGACGAGATCGATGGCCGGCAAGGCTGGAGCGTCGTCGACTGCTGCATCGCGCGCGACGAGACCCGGGCCCAATGGGAGCAGATCTTCACCACCCAGCTCCAGGGGCTGCCGATCCTGCGCGTAATCGTGACGCACATGCACCCGGACCACATCGGCCTGGCGGACTGGTTGTGCCAGCGCTGGGGCGTCCGGCTGTGGATCAGTGCCACCGATTACAACGTGGCA
>JBDHRZ010000077.1:0-9646 GCA_039807845.1 Rhodoferax sp. | reverse complement strand
TACCCAGGCTGGCGGTGCGCACGCCGCTGTACATCGCATCGCCATTGCGATCGTCGACGCCGTCGTGGTTGGTGTCGACGATGCCGTCGCCGTGCCCGTCCGAGTTGCTGTCGGTGAGCTGGCCGATGTCGGGCGGGCCGAATGCCGCATCGGCCTTGGTCGGCCGGTGCCCGCCCTGGATGTCGACGTTGCCCGGCTTCTCGGGCGCATTCTGGAAGCCAATCACGAACTCGCCACTGTTGACCGTGAGGCTGTTCTGGCCATCGACCGTCAGGCTCTGGCCGGCACCGACGAACGACTCGACGCGCTTGGTGACGACCGGCACGCCGAGCGCCGCCACAACGCCCGCCGCACCACCGATGGCGATCGTGCCCACGACGTTGGTCAGATCGAGCTGGTCGTTGGCCGAGATCTGGCCGCTGCCGCGCACGTGCAGGCCACCCGCGCCCAGGCTGGCCACTGCATCGGACGGATCGTCGCCGACGAAGGCCCGGGTGACCACGTCGGCCACCAGCACACCGGCGGAGCCCGCGATGCCCGCACCGCTGGCCGCACCGCCGGCGGCGGCGACCGACACCAGGTCCTCCACGCTGTCCGCCAGCACCTGCAGATTGCCGCGCACGTTGCCGCTGGCGGCCGAGCCGATCGAAGCCTCGGTGTTCTTCGCGATCCTGGTGACCGCGGCGCCGGCGCCCGCGCCGGCCGAACCGCCCGCGCCGATCGAGCCGGCGACGGTGACCAGCCTGGTTGCGTCATCGGCCATCACCAGCAGGTTGGGGTTGGCCTGCGAAAGGCCTGCCGGCGTCAGATCGAACGTCACCGCGTTGCCGATGCGCGCCAGCGTGGTCTCGTTGAGGATCTGCACGGTGGCCGAGCCGGCGACGCCGGCGCTGCTGCCCACGGAGCCCGCGGCCGCGACGCTGGTGAGGTCTTCGGACGAATGCGCCACCACGCTGGCGCCCGAGCCCCCACGCGCGGTCACGCTGGAGAAGTTGCCGATGCGCGCCTCGACCGTGTCGTTGTGCACCAGCGTGGTGTTGGACAGACCCACGCCCGCGCTGCCCGCGCCGATGGCCAGCGAACCGGCCACCGGAATGAAGTCGAGCTGGCCGTCGGCACGCACCGACACCGCGTTGCCGGCCGCGAGCGTGACGCCTGGCACCAGCGCGCTGCTGCCGTCCTCGGTGGCGGAGCGCGTGGTGCTGCCCACCACGTAGACGCTCACCGAACCCGAAATGGCGCTGCTGCCGCTGCCGCCCACCGAGGCCGCCACCGACACGATGTCCTCATCGCTGTCGGTGGTGACAGCGATGTCGCCCGACGCCTCGAGCTGGGAGCCACGCCCGACCGTGGCCCGGGTGGTCTTGGTCAGCACGCCGACGTCCACGCCGGCGCCGAAGGCCACGCTGCCCGAATCGAACGACGCCGCCAGCGCGCCGGCCACGCTCACGATGCGCGTGTGATCCTGCGCGTCCACGAGCACGTCCTGACCCACCTGTGCGGTGGCATTCTGGTTCACCAGCACGCCGCGGCCCAGGCTGGCCAGCGTGTCGTCGGTAAAGACGTTGACGACCAGCGAACCGGCGACTGCGTTGCCACCGGTGGAGGCACCGCCGCCCGCTGCGACCGACATCACGTCCACCGTCGACGGCAGCAGCGGGATGTCGCCCAGCGGGAACGCCATCGGGTTGAGCGAGGTGCGCGCGCGCACCGTGGTGTCGCCGCCGGCATCGATGACGGCGTTGTCGCCCACCGTGGCATACGTGGTCGGGTTCACGATGGCCACGGCCAGCCCGACGCCCACGCCGGCCTTCTTGCCGAAGCCCGCGCCACCGGCCAGCGTCTGCAGGCCGATGTCGTCGGTGGCCAGCACGGTCACCGTGTTGTCCGCGGTGAGTGTGCTGCCCGCCCCCACGGCAGCCTCGGTGATGTAACTGACCCGGTTCGCCGACACCGAGCCGGCGAACCCGTTGTCCTCGCCGCCGGCGGCGGCGAGCGACCAGGTCTTGAATTCGGAGCGCGCGCCATCGGGCTGGCGCGATTCGACCGTCACGCTGGCTCCGCGCAAGGTGCTGTTGGCACCGGTGCGCGCGCGACTCTCCACGTCGCCCACCGTCACGCCCACCGCAGCGCCGATGTTGGTGGTGGTCTGCAGGTCCACCGCCTGGCCGGTGGCCAGCGTCGTCAGGTCGACCTCGGCGATCGCCGACACGCGCACCGCGCCACCGCTGGAGGACAGCGAAACCCCCGCGCCGACCTCGGCCAGGTTGTCGACCTGTGCGTAGTTCACGCCGACCGCGGCGGCCACGCCCACATCGGCCGATTCACTGCTGGATTCCGAACTGCTCTTGGCCTTGCCATCGTTGGCGCCATCCTGCGCCTTGGGCACGGAACGGTTGCCGCCGTTGTTCGGGTTGTGGTTGACCTGGTTGTCGGCCTCGCTGTCGGCCGACTTGCCGTCCTTGGAGTTGCCCTGCGCGCTCGCCTTGACGGTATCGGTGCTGCCGGCGGCAAGCTGGCTCTCCAGCGTGATCGAACCGCCGGTGGCGACGTTGCGCAGCGCCTGCGCGCGCACGTCGTCGGTCAGGATGTTGATGCCCACCGATGCGCCCACGCCCACGCTGCCGCCGGCACCGTCACCACTGGCCTCGGTCTGCGCGGCCGATGCGTGCGCCGCCTGGATCAGCACGTTGCCGGTCGCGTGCAGCGTGTCGGAGGGCAGGTTGCCCGCACCCAGATAGGCCGTCTTGTGGTGCGTCACGATGGCCAGCGCCACGCCTGCACCGACGCCCACGCCGTCGCCACTGCCCGACTTGCCGGCGCCGGCGCCGTTCTTCGCGGTGGTCTTCACGTTGTGCGCGCCCACCGCCTGGATCACCACGTCGGCCATGGTGCCGTCGAGCACGACGGTGTCGGCCACACTGGCAGTGGTCGTCGTGCTCACGACGTTGAGCGCGACCGAGGCGCCCACGCCAACCGAGCCGCCGGAACCGCCGACACCGATCGGCAAGGCCTGGGCGTCGGTGCTGGTGCTGCTGTCCGCGCGCACGCGCAGGTCGCCGCCGTTCAGATTGGCCGAGGCAAAGCCTGGCAGACTTGCCAGCGCATCGACCGTGACCACGTTGAGCGCGAGCGAGCCGGCAACGCCGACCTTGTCCGAACCGGCACCCGACTTGGCGACGGCGCTGAACTGATGCGCATTCGTCGGCGTGCCCGAACCCGGTCCGGTCACGGCCTCGAGCGTCAGGCCCTTGGCCACGACGCTGCCGCCCGACCCGATCTGCGCCTGGTTGGTGACGGCGCCCACGTTGATCGCCACCGCCACGCCCACGCCGGCGCTGCCGCCTTGTGCCACCGCCGAGCCATCGGCGCTGCTGCTCGCCGCGAGGTTGTCGGTCGAGCGCACCGTCACCGTGCCGCCGGCGGTGAGCACCCGGTTCACCCCGGTGCTGGCGCGCGCCGTGCTGTGCGCGACGTTCACCGCCACGGCACCGGCCACGGCGACGGAACTCGAGCCCGATCCGCTCTTGGAATCGGTGTTGGCGGTCTCCGCCTTCGGGTTCGCCGCCGCGCTGCTGCTGTCGCGCCCGCCGCGGCTCTGCGCGGCTGCATCGGCACTGCCGCGCTGCCCCTTGGCCTGGTTGTCCACGCCCTTGCGGTCGCCGCCGCCGCTGTCTTCCTTGCCCCCCTTGCTGCTGGCCTTGGCGCTGGCCGTGCTCGACTGCTGGCCGCTGCCCGTCACCGCGATCGCCCCGCCCGCCGTGGTGCTGCGATCGAGCAGCGCCGCCGTCGTGTCCGTCACTACCGCCACCGCCACCGAGGCCCCGACCGCCGCGTCCGTGCCGCTGGCGTTCCCCGTGGCCGTCGTGCTCGCACTGCCCGCATGGCTGGAACTCACCACCACGTCGCCCGTGGCACTGAAGGTGCCGCTGCCCAGCACCTCGGCCGTGGTGTCGAAACTGGCCACCGTGACGGCCGCCACCGGCACCACCGCCACCCCGCTGCTGCCGCTCGCCTTGGCTCCCCCTTCGGCGTTCGTCGTCAAGGTGTTGCGCGTGTCCGCCCCCACCGTCAGCGTGCCACCGCTGGAGACCGCCGCACCGCTGTCGATCCATGCGTGCGCGCGCTCGTCGGCCACGTTGATCGCCACCGAGGCCCCCACTCCCACGCTGGCACCACCCCCTGCCTTGTCCGGCCTGGCCTCGGCCTTGTCGCTGCTGGCAGACTTGGCCAGCACGCTCACCGCATTGGCTCCGGTGCTCGTGAGCGTCGCGCCCGAGCCTACCTGCGCCTCGGTGCGCACGCTGCCGATGTTGATCGCCAGCGAACCCGCCACCCCGATGTCCCCGCCGCTGGCGCCCGAAGTCGCGCTCGCCGAGAACGTGTCCGCCGCCGCAGAGTCGGGCATCTGCGCGCTCACCGTGATGCCCTTGGCCGAAAGCGCCGTGCCGCTGCCGACGCTGGCACGGTTCACCACGTCGGCCACGTTGATCGCCACCGCCGCCCCCACGCTCGTGCCCCCGCTGGGCGAAACCGCGCTGCCATCGGCCACGCTGCCGACGTCCACGTCCGCACTCGCGCGCACCGTGGCAGCACCGCCCGCACTCAGCGTGCGGTTGTTGCCCACACCTGCGCTCGTGCGCGAGACCCCGATGCCGATGCCCACCGCACCGGCCACGTTCACCGACGACGAGCCGCTCGATCCACCGTCCTTGTCTGCCGTCCTGGCCTGCGGCGTCGCACCGGCCGCACTGCTGTCGCGCCCGCCCTTGCCCGCTGCCTGGTGGTCCCCGGCCGCGCGCTGCGCGCCGGCCTGCTGGTCGACGCTGCCATCCTGCGTGCCGTCGTCCTCCTTGCCGCCCTTGACGCTGGCCTTGGCGGTGGAACTGCTCGACTGCCGGCTCGTCGCCGTCACCGCCAGTGCCCCAGCAGCCGTCACCGAGCGGTCCACCAATGCGCGCGTGGTATCGACCACCGAACCGAACGCCAGCGAAATGCCCACCGCGACGCTCGACCCCTTGGTCGCACCCTCGGCGCTGGTGGTGGCGTTGCCCGTGTGCTCGGCGTTCACGGTGAGGTCGCCGCAAGAGAGCACCTGCGCCGCGCTGCGCAGTTCGGCCAGCGTGTCGCTCGTGGCCACCGTGATCGCGGCCGCCGGCGTGACGGCGCTACCACCCGCCGCGCCACCCTTGACTTCGGTGCTCACCGTATTGTTCGAGCGCGCATCGAGCGTGAGCGCACCGCCCGCGGCCAGGCGCGCATCGGTGTCGAGCAGCGCCCGCGAAGTCGCATCCGAGACGTTGATCGCCACGCTCGCGCCCACGCCCACCGCGTTGTTGCCGGCGTCCACCTTGGACACCGCCTTGGCGCCGTCGGTGGTGCTGGAGAGCGATTTCAGCGAAAACGCGGTGCTGCCGGTGAGCGTGAGGTTGGCGCTCGACGCCAGCAGCGCTTCGGCTCGCGTCACGCCCACGTTGATCGCCAGCGCGCCGGCCACGCCGACGCTCGAGCCGCCCGCACCCGCCGTGGCCTGGGCGCCGAAACTGGCGCTGGTCATGCTGGCCTGCGCCACGACGCCGCCTGGCGCGGTAAGCGTGGTGGCGCCGGAGAACTGCACCCGGCTGGCCACGCTGGCGGTGTTGATCGCCGCCGCGACACCGACGCCGGTCGCGGCGGACTTGGTGTTGGAGCCATCGGCCACCGTCATCACACTGCCGGAGGGGCCGTTGAGCGTGGCGCCGGCGTCGATCGCGATCACGCCGCCCGAGACCAGCGCACCGGAGGTCGAAATCAGCACCTGGCTGTCGCCGCTGACGTTGGTGAACGCGACCGCGGCGGCCAGTTGCAGCGAGCCGTCACTGGTCTTGGCGTCCTGCTCCTGCAACTTCTGCTGACCGGTGGTCTGGCTGCCGCCACTGGTGGCGCCGTCCTGGGTCGATCGTGCCTGGGTCTCGACACTGCGATTGGACACGGCCGAGACGGCGACCGAGCCACCGTTGAGCGAGGCGCTGCCGCCGATGCTGGTCTGCGTGCCGCCGCTGAGCACGGTGCCGGCCACGGTGCCGCCCGCCGCGCTGCCGCTCGACGAGCCCGCGCCGCCATCGGCCTTGGTGACTGCCGTGACGTTGTTGCTGCTCGCCACGGTCAGGACACCCGTGGCGCTGAGCATGGCGCTGCCGCCGATCGACACGCTGGCGCTGCTGCCGATGATGCTCAGCGCGACCGAGGCGTCCTTGTCGCTCTGCGTGCTGCTGCTGTCGGGCTGAGTCGACGTGGTGGCATCGACCGTGGAAGAAGCACGCACCGTCAGCGCGCCGGCCGTGGCCTGCAGCACCGAGGCGCCCGAGACCGTGATGGCGGCGTTCGATTGCGTCTGCGTGGTGGCGATCTTGAGCAGGTTGTCGGCGTAGCTGGCGCTGCGCGTGTTCACGTCCACGCTGGTGGCCACGATCACGCCGACATCCTGCGCCTGCAGCGTCGCGCCGCTGAGCGTGATCGCGCCCGAGGCGTTGCCCAGCAGGTTGAGGCCGTCGAGCAGCGTGACGCCGTCGGTGACGGCCTTGGTCACGCCCAGGTACATGTGCGCTGCGCGCAGCGACACGCCGTTGACACTGATCGCCTCCTGCGACTCGATGTTCAGCTTGTCCTGCACCTGCAGCGCGCTGTCGACCTGGATGTCGTCGGTACTCTTGAGGAACAGGCCGGTGGCGGCGTAGAAGTCCGGGCCGCTGCTGAGCACGCGCAGCGTGTCGTCCGTGAGCAGCGGCACGTCGTAGCCACCGTTGAAATCGATCATCAGCGCGTACGACGTCAGCGGGGAGGTGCCCGAGACGCCGTCGTCGTAGCCGAGGTCGATCGTCACCAGGTCGTTGAGTGCGTCGCGCCCCTGGACGTTGACCCGGATGTTCTGGTCGAACGCGAGCTGGGCGATCGAACTGCCGGCCACGTTGTCCCACACGCGCAGCACCGGCGCGCCGCCCTGGAAGATGGTCTCGATCTTGATGTCGCCCGACAGCAGCGGCACGCTGACGTTGACGACGCCCGAGGGCGCGAAGCTCGGCGGCGCGAGCGGCGTGTCGGACAGCAGCAGCCGCGGCTCCAGTGCCTCGAACACCATCGCCTCGCGGCGCGCCTTGCGCTGCCTCGCGCGCGACGACACCGCAACCGCATCGGGCACCGCGAGACGGCGCAGCAAGCCCTGGAGCAGGGTTGGCAATCTGATCATGGCATCGACTCCCTTCGGGCCCTCACGAACCTTTGCGGACAGCGCTGCAAGCCCGGCGCAGCACTTGCGGCGCGGCGACGCCGGCCATCGTGCAGCCGTTGCGACCCGCGCCCCTGCCTGGATTGCGCACAGCCGACCCGCCCGATGCGGGCAAACGGGGAGCGAAATCCCGCAATTTCCCGATACTAGCCATCGGTGACCCGGCTTGCCAGCGTCCGGCACGTCCGGACATAGCCCGTTCGGACTATTGACGCTGTAGTTTTTGGCGTTGGCGGAGACAAGTCGCTCACGACTACCCGTCGGCAGCGCCACCCGGCGAATGCGGTACGCTCGGCAAGCGCCTGCGCCAGACGTGCCCGTCGCCTGCCGAAATCCCCCGGGGGGCGCAACCGCGGCGCACACCACGCACCAATCCCGCACCGTCCAGAAGGAATCCGCATGCCATCGACTGCCTGCGCCAGAGCCATCTACTGGAAAGCCAGACCCGGCCAGTTCGAGCGCTACACCGAATACCTGCGCGAGCAGGTCGAACCGATCGACCACGAGGCGCAGCGCCGTGGCGTGCTCACGCGGTTCAGCACCCTGGTGGACCGCCGGCCCGACGCGCCCTGGAGCCACATGCGCGTGTTCGAATTCGCCGACCCGGCGCAGCGCGCCGCGCTGGTGGGCGCGCTGGCGGACGTGATGGCAGCCCTGATCCCGGACGCGCAGGTGCGTGCCGAACGCGCCAGCCTGGCCGCAAGCCTGCGCGACAAGGTGGGCGAAGCCGACTACGACCTGCTCGAATGAGCGCCGCCGGGCCGCTCCCAAGGCGCTCGCACCGCAGCCGTCAGGCGCAGGTGTTCCGAGCTTGCGCCGCCGGGCCGCTCCCAAGGCGCTCGCACCGCAGCCGTCAGGCGCAGGTGTTCCGAGCTTGCGCCGCCGGGCCGCTCCCAAGGCGCTCGCACCGCAGCCGTCAGGCGTAGGTGTTCCGAGCTTGCGCCGCCGGGCCGCTCCCAAGGCGCTCCGCCCCGCAGTGCTTGGGGTAGCCTGATACGCCGGCCGCCCGAGGCACCGGAGCATCGCCCCGA
This sequence comes from Rhodoferax sp., assembly GCA_039807845.1. Lineage (GTDB taxonomy): Bacteria > Pseudomonadota > Gammaproteobacteria > Burkholderiales > Burkholderiaceae_C > CAISIP01. The sequence continues at coordinate 1,351 of JBDHRZ010000077.1, read as the reverse complement.
ACGCCTGCACCACCCACTGCCGCCTCGCAGCCTGTCGGGCTCCTCCTGTGGCCTAATAGCGGGTTTTGCAAGAGACTCTCCCGGAGCATGCCCATGACCAAGGAATTCCGTACCGAAGCCGAACGCATCGCCACCCCTCGACCAACCCCGGCGAAAGGCCAGGCGTACCCGGTCGTACGCGGCCAGAAACGCAGCCTGGAGCGCGGCGTGACCCAGCGCAGCAAGAAGAACCCGGGCAAGCGCACGCACAGCGGCGGCTGAAGCCGCCCGGCCAGGGCGGTCGCCGGACGGCGGGTAGCACTGGCCTACCCCGGCAACCGTGGCCAAGCCTGCGCGGGCGACGGGGGTCCGCGCCCCTCTCTCTTCGCTCTCTCCCCTGCTGGTCCAGCGCCGGCCGCGCCTGCGCTCGCGCGGGCACCGGCGTTGAACTGTCAGCTACGCGGACTTGCCGGGTTGCGCATCAGGGTGCTCTTGCCGAACAGGCTCTCGACCAGATCGACCGCCAGTTCGGCGGTGCGGTTGCGCACGTCCAGCGCCGGGTTGAGTTCGACGATGTCGAGCGACGCCAGGCAGCCGGTGTCGGCGATCATCTCCATGCACAGTTGGGCCTCGCGGTAAGTCGGGCCACCGCGCACCGTGGTGCCCACGCCGGGGGCGATGTCGGGATCCAGGAAGTCCACGTCCAGGCTCACGTGCAGGTGCGTGCCGGCATCCACCTGTGCCAGCGCCCGTTCCATCGTGTGGCGCATGCCCAGCTCGTCGATGTAGCGCATGTCGAACACCTCGATGCCGATGTCGTGCACCAGGCGCTTTTCACCTTCATCGACGCTGCGGATGCCGATCTGGCGGATCTGGCTCGCCTGCAGTGCCGGCACCTGGCCACCGATGCGCACCAGTTCCTGCGGGCCGTGGCCGCACAGGCAGGCCACCGGCATGCCGTGGATGTTGCCGCTGGGCGTGAGCGCAGCCGTATTGAAATCGGCGTGCGCATCCAGCCACAGCACACGCAGCGCGCGCCCCTGGTCGCGGCAGTGGCGCGCCACCGCGCTGATCGAGCCGATCGCAAGGCTGTGGTCGCCCCCCATCACGATCGGCAACCGCGACTGGCGCAACTGCCCGAGCACGCTCGCGTGCAGTGACACGTTCCACGCGGCTACCTCGGGCAGGTGGCGAAACCCGTCGACTGCCGCGCGGCACGGATTCGCCGGCCCGGCGAGATTGCCGCAGTCATGCACATCGAGGCCACGGCGCACGAGTGCTGCCGCAAGACCGGCCACGCGCAGCGCCTCCGCGCCCATGCGCGCGCCGGCCAAGCCCGCACCCACGTCCGTCGGCACTCCGAGCAGGCTCA
>JBDHRZ010000076.1:0-9653 GCA_039807845.1 Rhodoferax sp. | reverse complement strand
GCGCGGTGCCCAGGTCGGGCTGCTTCATGATCAGGCCGACCGGCAGCGCCAGCAGCAACAGGCCGACCGCGAAGTCGAGCGGGCGCAACTGCCCTTCGCGCTTCTGGAACCACCAGGCCAGCATCAGCGGCATGGCGATCTTCATGATCTCGCTGGGCTGGATCGTCACGCCCAGGTTCAGCCAGCGGGTCGCGCCCTTGCGCGTGATGCCGAACACAGCCACCGCGAGCAGCAGCGCCACGCCCAGCGTGTACAAGGGCACGGCCAGTGCCATGAGCCGCTGCGGCGGCACCTGCGCCATGAGGAACATGAGGCCGGCGGCGATCAGCATGTTGCGGCCATGGTCCTCGAAACGGGTTCCGTGGTCGTAGCCCGACGAGTACATGGTGAGCAGCCCCGCTGCAGCCAGCACCAGCACGGCCGTCAGCAGCGCAGCGTCGAAACCGCGAAACAGCGGCAGGACGCGCTGCCACAGCGAAGGCTTCTCGATCACCGCAACCATGGCCGGGATTATCCCGCCTGGGCGCGGTTGCCCCGCGCCCGACGCAGTGGGGGCGGCCGGGATACCGTCTGCCGGGTCACAGAGGTGGCGGCTACGCGCGCGATGCAACGGGGCTTGCGGCCAGGGAGGACTTTCCCCACCTGGGTGCGGCGACCCGATGCGAAGCAAGGCACCAGGCGCCGCGATCACTTGCCGGTCGGTCGGACGGCGTGCCGTTTGCCCGGACAATACCGGCCATGTTCCTATTGTTCGAAGAGGCCGGCAAGCTGCTGGCCGCACGGGTGCTGTCGCAGGCGGAGAGTTCGGCCCAGGTCGAACTCGACAGCGGCAAGCGCGTGAAGGTCAAGGCGGCCAACATCCTGCTCGCGTTCGACAAGCCTGCGCCTGCGGCCCTGCTGCAGGAGGCACGCGCCGTGGCCGAGGGCATCGAGCTGGATCTGGCCTGGGAGTTCGCCCCCGCCGACGAATTCGGTTTCGCCGAACTGGCGCGCGAGTATTTCAGCGACCAGGCCACGCCGGTGCAGCAGGTCGGGGCCTTGATCAGTCTGTTCGAGGCGCCGCACTACTTCCGGCGCGTCGGCAAGGGACGTTTTCGCAAGGCCTCGGCCGAGGTGCTCGCACAGGCGCTGGCGGCGATCGAGAAGAAGAAGAGGCTGCTCGAGCAGATCGACGCCTGGACCGGTGAGCTGGTCGCCGGCCGCTGCCCGCAGCCGGTGCGCGAGCAGCTCTATCGGATCCTGTTTCGACCGGACAAGAACGCGGCCGAGTACAAGGCGGTGGTCGAGGCCGCGCGCGCGACCCACCTGGCGCCGCTGGTGCTGCTGCAGCGCGCCGGCGCGATCGATTCGCCCTACCAGTTTCACTGGCGCCGCTTCCTGTTCGAGCACTTTCCGAAGGGGATCGGCTTCCCGGAGCTGGCGCTGCCGCCGGTCGCAGAGGAACTGCCGCTGGCCCCGGTGCAGGCCTTCTCCATCGACGATTCGTCCACCAGCGAGATCGACGACGCGCTCAGCGTGTCCGGCCTGGGGAGTGGGCGGGTCACCGTGGGCATCCACATCGCCGCGCCCGGGCTCGTGGTGGCGCCGGGCGACCCGATCGATCGGGTGGCGCGCGAGCGCCTGTCGACCGTCTATCTTCCCGGCTACAAGGTCACGATGCTGCCGCCGCCGGTGGTGCAGGCCTGCACGCTGCAGGAAGGGCGGGACTGCCCGGCCGTTTCGCTCTACGTGACGTTCGATGAAGAAGGTCTCGCGCTCGCGCACAGCCAGACGCGCCTGGAGCGCGTGCCGGTGCGGGCCAACCTGCGCCACGATCAGATCGACACGCTGGTGACGCCGCAGTGGCTGCTCGGTGGCGCTCCCGGCAGCGCCGTGCCGGACGTGCCGGCGCTGTCCGGGCTGCGCGACCCGTTGCGGTTCCTGCATCGGCTCGCGGTCGAACTCAAGGCCCGGCGCGAGGTGGTGCGCGGCAAGCCCGAGACCTTCGGCCGGCCGGACTACAGCTTCAAGCTGCTGTGCGACGCCCCTGGCGTGCCCGACGGCAGCGAGACGGTCGCCATCGGCGTGCGCGAACGCGGGGCACCGCTCGACCTGATCGTCTCCGAGGCGATGATCCTGGCCAACAACCTGTGGGGCGACTGGCTGGCCGAGCTGGGCGTGCCGGCGATCTACCGCAGCCAGGCCAGCCTGGCGCCCGGCGTGAAGGTGCGCATGGGTGCGCGTCCCTTGCCGCACGCGGGACTCGGCGTGCGCAGCTACGCCTGGAGCACGTCGCCGCTGCGCCGCTACACCGACCTGGTGAACCAGTGGCAGATCATCGCCTGCGCGCGCCATGGCAAGGCGGCCGCGCTGGCGGCGCCGTTCAAGCCCAGGGACGCGGAGTTGTTCGCCGTCATCTCGGGCTTCGATGCCGCCTACGGTGCATACGGGGCGTTCCAGGCCGCGATCGAACGCTTCTGGACGCTGCGCTACCTGGAGCAGAACGAGATCCGGGAGCTGGTCGCGGTGGTGTTCAAGGACAACCTCGTGCGCGCGGAAACACTCCCGCTGGTGTTGCCCGTCATCGGTGCGCAGGACCTGCCGCGGGGGGCGCGCGTGCGCGTGCGGCTCGGCGCGCCCGACACGATTGCGCTCGACGTCACCGGCTCGGTCGTCGAGCGGCTCGATGCCGCCGCCCAGGCCGATGGTGCAGGCAGTGACGCCGCCGCGTTCGCGGACGAGGAAGAGGACGAGGGCGTGACGGTCGCCGGCCCGCTCGCGATCGCGCTCGACCTCGCCGATGCAGCCGATGCAGCGCAGCCGCAGGGGGATAATCCGCCCCCGTGAGGCTGCGCACCTTGACCACCATGCAACTGGCGCTGGGCGCCTCGCTGGTCGTGCATGCCGCGCTGCTCACCGTGCGCTTCGTCGATCCCGAGCGCTTCAACCGGGTGTTCGAGGACACGCCGCTCGAAGTCATCCTGGTGAATGCCCGCACCAACGATAAGCCCGAGAAGGCGCAGGCGCTTGCGCAGGCGAACATGGCCGGAGGCGGCGTGCTGGACAAGGGGCGTGCCAAGACGCCGTTGCCCGCCTCGGCCCTGACCGCGCTGGGCGACACGCTGGAGGAGGAGTCGCACAACAGCACCCAGACCCTGCTCGAGCAGCAGCAGGTGATGCTGGCCCAGGTGCGCGCGCAACTGGCGGCGCTGCGCCCGCCCGAGCTGCTCAATCCGGGTGCCACGCCCGAGCAGGTCGCGCGCGAGGAGAAGCGCCGCCGCCTGATCAAGCTGCTGGCCGAGATCGAGCGACGCATCCAGGAAGAGAACGCGCGCCCCAAGAAGCGCTACGTGAGTCCGGCCACGCGCGAAGTGCCGTACGCGGTCTACTACGACACCATGCGCCGCATGATCGAGGACATGGGAACGGCCAACTTCCCGACCGCCGGCGGGCGCAAGCTGTACGGCGAACTGACGATGCTGATCACGGTGAACCACGACGGCCGCGTGCTGGCCACGGAAGTCGTCGACAGTTCGGGCAACCCGGTGCTGGATCGGCGCGCAGAGCTCATCGCGCGCTCGGCCGGCCCGTTCGGGGCGTTCAACGACGAGATGCGCCGGGCGTTCGACCAGTTGGTGCTGGTTTCGCGTTTCAAGTTCACGCGCGACGAGCAGCTCGAGGCCCGCGTCAGTGGCAAGTGACGCTGCACGCATGAAGCACGCCTGCGCGCGCCTCCGGGACCGTTCGTGATGCGTCCGCTGCTGCGCTGGATCGGCCTGGTGCTGCTGGCACTGTGCATGCTGGAGCTGTTCTTCGTGCTGCGCATCGCCGCGATGCTGCTGATCGACCCGCAGTCCACCACGTTCCAGCGCTCCGAGGCCCTGCGCATCGTACGCGACAAGGGTGCCTTGCGCTGGCGCCAGCAGTGGGTTGCGTACGAGCAGATATCGGACAACCTCAAGCGCGCGGTGATCGCCTCCGAGGACGACGGCTACACCGACCACGAGGGTGTCGACTGGGACGCGATCGAGAAGGCCTGGACCAGGAACAGCCGCGCCGAGCAGCAGGCCGAACAGCGCGCGGCAGCGGGCCGCAAGGCGCGCGCGCCCAAGATCGTGGGCGGCTCGACGATCACGCAGCAACTGGCCAAGAACCTGCTGCTCTCCGGTGAGCGCACCTTGCTGCGCAAGGGGCAGGAGTTCATGCTGGCGCTGCTGCTCGAGCGGGTGCTGGACAAGCGGCGCATCCTGGAGATCTACCTCAACAATGTCGAATGGGGCGAAGGCGTGTTCGGTGCCCAGGCCGCCGCCGAGCACTATTTTCGCAAGCCGGCGGCGCGCCTGAGTGCGTATGAGGCGGCCCGGCTGGCGGTGATGCTGCCGCGACCCAAGTACTTCGAAAAACTGCCGGACTCGGCGTATCTGGCCGGGCGCGCCTCGACCATCGTGGCACGCATGCCCAGCGCACGACTGCCGTGACGGACCATCGTGGCCACGGCGAGGAATGCGATGCGGCCGCCGGCGCCAGCGGGGCGGTCGGCCGACCGGATCTGGCGCGCGGCGTGCGCATCCTCGGCATCGATCCCGGCCTGCGCACCACCGGCTTCGGCGTGATCGACGTGCTCGGGCAGGAACTGCACTACGTCGCCAGCGGCACCATCAGCACGCTGAAGATGGCGCAGACCGATCTGCCCAGCCGGCTCAAGCTGCTGTTCGACGGGGTCGGCGAGATCGCGCGGCGCTATCAGGCCGATTGCGCCTGCATCGAGATCGTGTTCGTCAACGTCAATCCGCAGTCGACCTTGCTGCTGGGCCAGGCGCGCGGAGCCTGCATCACGGCCCTGGTCTCGCATGACCTGCCGGTGGCGGAATACACGGCACTGCAGATGAAGCAGGCGGTGGTGGGCTATGGCAAGGCGCAGAAGAGCCAGGTCCAGGAGATGGTGCGCCGACTGTTGCGCCTGCCTGGTCTGCCCGGCACCGACGCGGCCGACGCGCTGGCGATGGCGATCACGCACGCGCACGCGGGCCGTGTGGGCGCGCGGCTGCGCACAGCGCGATGAGATGTTGCTGCCCGCGCAGCAAATCACGGCACGATTTCCTGGTCTGGCAGGCAAGGTGCCTAGTGCGTCAGATCGATCACGACCAGGCCGGCAAAGAAGGCGAAGGCTGCGATCAGCGTCGCGATCAGCACGCGCAGTCCATGGCGCCTGTAGCGCGGGTCGCCGGTGACCATGAAGGCGGCGAACAGCACCCCCGCCAGCACCAGCAGGGCGGGGATCATCCAGCGAAAGATCAGCATCGGGTCCGGGACGGGTGGATCTCACCAGGCCGGCGCCAACTGGGCAAAGCCTTCGGGCGCCAGGCTGTCGTCGTCGAACTGCACCAGTTCCCAGGCGTCCTGGTCTGCCATCAGCGCACGCGCGAGCCGGTTGTTGAGTTCGTGCCCCGAGCGATGCGCGCTGTAGCTCGCGAGCAGCGGCTTGCCCAGCATGTACATGTCGCCGATCGCATCGAGGATCTTGTGCTTGGCGAATTCGTCGTCGTAGCGCAAGCCGCCGGCGTTGAGGATCTTGTAGTCGTCCATCACGATCGCGTTGTCCATCCCGCCGCCCAGCGCCAGGCCGTTCACGCGCATGGTCTCCACGTCGCGCGTGAAGCCGAAGGTGCGCGCGCGTGCGATGTCGCGTTGGTAGGAGCCGCTGCCCAGGTCGAAGCTCACACGCTGGCCGGTCGAATCCACCGCCGGGTGGTCGAACACGATCTCGAAGCTCAGCCGAAAGCCATGGTAGGGCTCCAGCCGGGCCCAGCGCACGGCGCTGCCCTGGCCGTCGCGCACCTCGACCGGCCGCTTGACCCGGATGAACCGGCGCGGAGCGTCCTGCCAGACGACGCCGGCGTTCTGCAGCAGGAACAGGAACGAGGCCGCCGATCCGTCCAGGATCGGTACCTCTTCCGCATTGATGTCGACGACCAGGTTGTCGATGCCAAGCCCGGCGCAGGCCGACATCAGGTGCTCCACCGTGGCCACCCGGGCCGAGCCGTGCGAGGCGGTGGTAGCCATGCGCGTATCCGACACCGCGTCCGCCGTCATCCGGATCTCGACCGGCTGCGCCAGGTCGACGCGCCGGAACACGATGCCGGTGTCGGGCGCAGCCGGGCGCAGCACGAGGTCCACGCGCTGGCCGCTGTGCAGCCCCACGCCGGTGGCGCGGGTCTGCGATCGGAGGGTTCTCTGCCGGAGCACCCCCCGATTGTAGAAAGCACTCCTGCTGGCGGCGGCGGCAGGTTCAATCAGCCTGTTTGCGAAGGAAGGCAGGAATCTCATAGTCGTCCATGCCGCCGCTCGACAGCGCATTGACGGTGGCAGCCGCCGTGCTGCGGCCGCGCCAGATCGCCGGCTTGGTCAGGCTGTCGTAGTCGGGCTGACCGGCCGCCATGCCAGTGCCCTGCACCTGGTTGGTCAGCGTCGGAATCTGGAACGGCACGTTGTCGGTGCCGGTGCGCAGCACCTGCAGCGGGGGCGCGGTGCGCCGCTGACCCTGGCGCGACAGGCCGGTGGCCACCACCGTGACGCGGATCTGGTCGCCCAGGCCGTCGTCGTAGGCGGTGCCGTAGATCACCAGTGCGTCGGGCGAGGCGAACGCGCGGATGGTGTTCATCGCGAGCTTGGATTCGGACAGCTTGAGCGAGCCCTTGCTGGCGGTGATCAGCACCAGCACGCCCTTGGCGCCCGAGAGGTCGACGCCTTCGAGCAGCGGGCAGGCCACCGCCTGCTCGGCCGCGATCCGTGCACGGTCCGGGCCGCTCGCCGTGGCGGTCCCCATCATCGCCTTGCCCGGCTCGCCCATCACGGTGCGCACGTCCTCGAAGTCGACGTTCATGTGCGCCGGCACGTTGATGATCTCGGCGATGCCGCCGACGGCATTCTTCAGCACGTCGTTGGCGTGCGCGAACGCCTCGTCCTGCGTGATGTCGTCGCCCAGCACTTCCTCGAGCTTCTCATTGAGCACGACGATCAGCGAATCGACGTTCACCTCGAGTTCGGACAGGCCGCCGTCGGCGATCGCCATGCGCCGCCCGCCCTCGAAGTCGAACGGTTTCGTGACCACGCCCACGGTCAGGATCCCCATCTCGCGCGCCACCCGGGCGATCACCGGTGCCGCGCCGGTGCCGGTGCCGCCACCCATGCCGGCGGTGATGAACAGCATGTGGGCGCCGGCTATCGCGCTGCGGATCTCCTCCACCGCCTGCTCGGCCGCGTCGCGGCCCTTGTCCGGCTTGCTGCCCGCGCCCAGACCGGTGGTGCCCAGCTGGATCGTCTTGTGCGCCGCGCTGCGGCACAGCGCCTGCGCGTCGGTGTTGGCGCAGATGAACTCCACGCCGCCCACCTTGGTGGCGATCATGTGTTCGACCGCGTTGCCGCCGCCGCCGCCGACCCCGATCACCTTGATCTGGGTACCCATGTGGAATTCCTGTTCCTCGATCATTTCAATTGGCATGTCGTTCTCCTGGAGTGCAGTTGCCGTTGGTCATTCGATCCGTCATTCGTGTGTCGTGCCGTGCGCCCTGCTGCCGGGCGGCGGTCGTTCGTGAGGGCGCCATCGCTCGCGTACCCTGGCGCGTGTGCTGCCGCGCGGCCCGGTTGCGAACGGCCTGCCGCGGCGGCCGGCGAGCCCATGCCTGGTGCTGCGCGTCATCAAAAATTTCCCACGAACCAGTCCTTCACCTGGCTCAGCGCCGTGCGCATCGAGCCGCTCTTCTGTGCCACCTTGAGCCCGCGCATGCGCGCCAGTCGGGCTTCCTCGAGCAGGCCCATGACGGTGGCGGCGCGCGGCTGCGACACCATGTCGGCCAGCGCGCCGGCGTAGTGCGGCACGCCGCGGCGCACCGGCTTGAGGAAGATGTCTTCGGCCAGTTCGACCATGCCGGGCATCACGCTGGCACCGCCGGTGAGCACGATGCCCGAGGAGAGGACTTCCTCGAAGCCCGAGTCGCGCATGACCTGGTGCACCAGCGTGAAGATCTCCTCCACGCGCGGCTCGATCACGCCGGCCAGCACCTGGCGGCTGAGCAGGCGCGGGCCGCGGTCGCCCAGGCCCGGCACCTCGACCTGCGTCTCTGCGTCGGTGAGCAACTGCTTGGCGCAACCGCTGTCGATCTTCACGTCCTCCGCGTCCTTGGTCGGCGTGCGCAGCGCCATCGCGATGTCGCTGGTGATCAGGTCGCCCGCGATCGGGATCACGGCGGTGTGGCGGATCGCGCCGCTGGCGAAGATCGCCACGTCGGTGGTGCCGGCGCCGATGTCGATCAGGCCCACGCCCAGTTCGCGCTCGTCGTCCGTGAGCACCGACAGGCTCGAGGCGAGCGGATTGAGCATCAGCTGCTCGACTTCCAGGCCGCAGCGGCGCACGCACTTGATGACGTTCTCGGCCGCGCTCTGCGCGCCGGTCACGATGTGCACCTTGGCCTCGAGCCGGATCCCGCTCATGCCGATGGGTTCCTTCACGTCCTGGCCATCGATGATGAATTCCTGCGGCTCCACCAGCAGCAGGCGCTGGTCGGTGGAGATGTTGATCGCCTTGGCGGTCTCGACCACGCGCGCCACGTCGGCCTGCGTCACCTCGCGGTCCTTGATCGCGACCATGCCGCTGGAGTTGATGCCGCGGATGTGGCTGCCGGTGATGCCGGTGTAGACCCGGGTGATCTTGCAGTCGGCCATCAGCTCGGCTTCCTTGAGCGCGAGCTGGATGCTCTTCACGGTGGCGTCGATGTTGACCACCACGCCGCGCCGGATGCCGGTGCTCGGCGCGACGCCCAGCCCGGCGAGCTTGAGTGTGCCACCCGGGACCACTTCAGCCACCACCACCATCACCTTGGCGGTGCCGATGTCCAGTCCCACCACCAGGTCCTTGTAGTCTTTCGCCATATCGAGCCCTGTCCTTGGCCTACTTTTTCTGGGTTGCGCCGCTCACGGTACTGACGCCGCGCAGTCGCAATGCATAGCCATCCGCATAGCGCAGGTCGGCCGACTCGACGGCATCGGGCCGGCGCTCGTAGCGCGAGGTGACCTGCGTGAGCGTGCGCAGGAACCGGTTCGTGCGCGCGCGCACTTCGTCGTCGCTGCCGCCGCCGAGTTCGACCTCGGCCCCGCTGTCCAGGCGCGCCGACCAGCTGCCGCGCCGGCTGAGCGTGAGCGCCTCGAGTTCGAGTTCGAGCGACGCGAACAGGGGTTGCAGCGCGCGGTACATCGCCAGCACCTGCGCCGCCTGCCCCGGCGGGCCGTCGAGCCGCGGCAGCGCTTCCTGCTCGACCTCGCCCACGTTGGCCTCGAACACCTCGCCGTCGCGGTCGAGCAGTTGCGAGCCGTCATCCGCGCCCCAGTACGCCACCGTCTGGTGTTCCTGCAGTTGCACCGCGATGCGGTTGGGGAACACCCGCTGCACCACGGCGCGGCGCACCCACGGCACGGTCTCGAAGGCCTGGCGTGCCTTGGCCAGGTCGAGCGTGAAGAAGTTCCCGCTCAACCGTGGCAGGACGTTGGCGCGCAGCGTCAGCGCGTTGTTGTGCACCAGTTCGCCGCTCACCGAGACGCCCTCGATCGCGAACATCCGGTGGTTCGCCGCCCACTGCGCGAGCGCGGCCAGCGCCGCCAGGCAGAACGCCGCCAGCAGC
>JBDHRZ010000075.1:0-9679 GCA_039807845.1 Rhodoferax sp. | reverse complement strand
CGGCGATGTCGGCACTGCTCAGGCGCCCCTGTGCCTGCTCGATGACGCGCCGGATGCGGGTCTGGTAGTTGCGGCTGGGCGCGATCTGCTGAGCGATGCCGTCGCGGAAAATCTTCTGCATCTCGCTGTAACCCGAGAAACCGAACCGCTTGGCGAACCGGATCACGGCCGACGGCTGCACCTCGCAGCGCTGCGCCACGTCCTGGATGCGATCGAGCGCGATGCGGTCACGGTGCTGCTCGACGTAGCGCGCGATCTGCTTGAGCTGGCGGCTGAGCGACTCATACGCGTCGCCGATGTCGGCCAGCAACTGCTCGGCGGCCGGATTGGACGCTGTTCGCGTTTCGGATGCCTGGGACGCGGTCACGATGCGGGCGTCTTGCCTTGGTGGAAAAACAGAAAAGAGATTCTAGGCGTTTGCCCGAGTGCATTTTTCTTCCATTGCGTCATCATGCTCCGTCCGAACAGGCCTCCCATGATCGAGTATTCCCTCTGGCTGCTGCCCGCTGCGCAACACCAATCCACGTTGCTGGAGACAATCGCGCGCCTGTCGGCATTGATGGGTGGCGCACGCTTCGAGCCCCACGTGACGATCCAGGGCGACATCGACCTGCCGCTGGAGACCCTGCGCGGGCTCGCCCAGTCGCTGGCGCAGCGCACGCCGGTGCAGGCCTGGCGGGTCGAGTCGGTGCGGGCCGACGACCACTTCTTCCGCTGCCTGGTGTTACGCCTGCAGGACAGCGCCGCATTCGATGCGCTGCAGGAGGCCGTGACGGCCGCCTGCGGCAGCCCGGATGGGCGTTCGCCCTACCCGCACCTGAGCCTGGCCTACGCGCAGCCACACCGCGACAACCAGGGCCTGCGCCAGGTACTGGCCGAAGAATTCGACGGCAGCACCATCGTGCTCGATCGCATAGCCGTGGTGCGCTGCTCGCGCCAGGTGCCGCTCAACGACTGGACCGTGGTGGCGCAGTTCCCGCTCCTGCCCACCGATACCGGCGCGCAGGCGGCGCCGCTGGCGATCGTCCCCGGCCGGCGCTTCGACATCGCCTGCCTGGGGCGGCTGGCGGTCGACCTGTATGCGCAGCAACTCGGTGCCCGGCTGGAAGACGTCTCGAGCTTTGCCAAGTACCTGGGCGGCAGCTCGGCCAACATCGCCTTCGGCGCCGCCCGGCTGGGCCTGCGCGCCGCGATGGTGTCGCGCGTCGGTGACGAACAGATGGGGCGCTTCCTGCTCGAGACGCTGGCTCGCGAAGGCTGCGATGTCTCGCAGGTCCAGGTCGATCCCCAGCGCCTGACGGCGCTGGTACTGCTGGGCCTGAAGGATCGCGACACCTTTCCGCTGCTGTTCTACCGCGAGAACTGCGCCGACATGGCGCTCGATGCGCAAGGGATCAGCGAGGATTTCATCGCCGATTGCCGCGCCCTGCTGATCACCGGTACCCACCTGAGCGCGCCTGCCGTGCGGGCCGCCGCGAGTGCCGCGCTGGCATATGCAGGCAAGCACCAGGTACTGCGCGTGCTCGACATCGACTACCGCCCGGTGCTGTGGGGCCTGACCCGGCGCGGCGAGGGCGCCAACCGCTACGTCGCCGACGCGCACGTCACCGAACGCCTGCAGGCGATGCTGGCGCAGTTCGACCTGCTGATCGGCACCGAAGAGGAATTCCTGATCGCCGGTGGCGTCGCCGGCGACCTGCTCGCCTCGCTCGACGCGGTGCGCGGCGTCACGCCAGCCGCGCTGGTGCTCAAGCTCGGCGCGGCCGGCTGCTGCTTCATTCCCGGCGCCATCCCAGCGCGCCTGCAGGACGCACTCACCGTGCAGGGCGAACGGGTCGCGGTGATGAACGTGCTGGGCGCCGGCGACGCCTTTGCCGCCGGCCTGATGACCGGCCTGCTGCGCGGCATGGACTTCGCGTCCGCCGCGCGCCTGGCCAACGCCTGCGGCGCCATCGTCGTCTCGCGCCACGCCTGCGCGCCGGCGATGCCGACCCCGGCCGAGATCGACCACTGGTTTGCTGGCAATCGCACGGCCGTGGTCGAAGCCGACACCGAACTGGCCCACCTGCACCGGGTCACGCCGGCGCGCCAGGAGTGGAGCGAACTGCAGGTGCTGGCGTTCGACCACCGCAGCCAGTTCTTCGAGCTGGCACGCCAGGCCGGCGCCAGCCCGGAGCGGATCGGCGCGCTCAAACTGCTGCTGTTGCGCGCTGCCGAACAGATCGAGGCGAGCGAAGGGCTGGCCGGCCGGATCGGCGTGCTGATCGACGGCGGCCCATACGGTGCGGACGCGCTCGCTGCGGCCACCGGCCGTGGCTGGTGGGTCGGGCGTCCGGTCGAGTTGCCCGGCTCGCGGCCGCTGCGCTTCGACGGCGGCCCGTCGGTCGGCAGCAGCCTGGTGTCCTGGCCCGCCGAGCAGGTGTGCAAGTGCCTGCTGCACTACCACCCGGACGACAGCCCGGCCTTGCGCATCGAGCAGGAACTCAGGGTGCAGGAGCTCTGGCAGGCCACCCGCGCCAGCGGTCACGAACTGCTGCTGGAGATCATCTGCCCCGCGCTGCCAGCGCCCGCCGCCAATGGCGATGGCGCAGTGTTGCGCGCGGTCGCGCGCTGGTACAACCTGGGCGTGCGGCCAGACTGGTGGAAGCTCGCCCCAATGACCAAAGCCGGCTGGGACGCCCTGGCCCAACTGGTGGCCGCGCGCGACCCATGGTGTCGGGGTGTCGTGATCCTCGGGCAGAACCAGCCGCTGGCGCTGCTGGCCGAGCACTTCGAGCAGGCGATCAACCCGATCGTCAAGGGCTTCATGGTCGGACGTAGTCTGTGGGCCGAGCCCGCGCTGCGCTGGCTGCAGCACGAATGCGGCGACCAGGCGCTGGTCGACGCCGTGACGGACAATTTCCGCACCCTGTCGCAGGCCTGGGCGACGCGGCACCTGGCGGCTGCGCAAGCGGCGTGAAACTTGCAGTGCGGTGTTTCGCACTGACGCAGGGAGCGACTCCATGAAGACCGAACGACTGACCATGGCACAGGCGCTGGTGCGCCACCTGGCCGCGCTGCGCATCGAACTCGACGACGGCAGCGTGCGGCCGTATTGCGCCGGCGTGTTCGCCATCTTCGGCCACGGCAACGTGGCCGGGCTGGGCGAAGCGCTGTGGCACGCGCGCGACGCGCTGCCGACCTGGCGCGCGCACAACGAGCAGGCGATGGCACATGCGGCCATCGCCTACGCGAAGGCAAATTTTCGCCAGCGCATCATGGCGGTGACGACCTCGATCGGCCCCGGCGCGACCAACCTGCTCACGGCGGCCGCGCTGGCGCACGTGAACCGGCTGCCGCTGCTGATGCTGCCCGGAGACACCTTTGCCTCGCGCGCGCCCGATCCGGTGCTGCAGCAACTGGAGGACGTGACACAGGGCGACTGCAGCGTGAACGATGCATTCCGCCCGCTGACGCGCCATTTCGACCGCATCAGCCGTCCCGAGCAGATCCTGCGTGCGCTGCCGCACGCCATCGGCGTGATGCTCGATCCGGCCAGTTGCGGCCCGGTCTGCCTGGCCCTGCCGCAGGACGTGCAGGCCGAGGCGTTCGACTGCCCGCTGGATTTCCTGCATCCACAACCACTGCGCATGCGCCGCCCTGCGCCCGACGCCGAGGAACTCGCGCGCGCCATCCAGGCGCTGCGCAAGGCACGCAAGCCGCTGCTGATCGCCGGCGGCGGCGTGCTCTACAGCCGCGCCGGCGGCGCACTGGCACGCCTTGCGCAGGCGCACGGCATCCCGGTCGGTGAAACCCAGGCCGGCAAGAGCAGCCTGGCCTGGGATCACCCGCTGAACCTGGGTGCGATCGGCGTCACCGGGTCGCCCGCTGCCAACGCCGCGGCGCGCGAGGCCGATCTGGTGATCGCCGTGGGCACCCGGCTGCAGGATTTCACCACCGGGTCGCACACCCTGTTTGCCGGCACTCCGGTGCTGGGCATCAATGTGTGTGCGTCCGATGCGCGCAAGTGCGCCGCACGCACGCTGGTGGCCGACGCGCGCCAGGCGCTGGACGCGCTGCATGCCGGCCTGACCGGATGGCAGGCCGAGGCCGACTGGAGCGCGACGGCGCGGCAACGCGCACGGGACTGGGTCCAGCGCGTGGACCTGCTGACCTGCGGCGCATTCGATGCCAGCGTGCACCAGCCATATGACGCCGACGTGATCGGCGCCGTGCGCGACTCCACCGCCGACAGCGCGCGCGACGACGTCGTGGTCTGCGCCGCCGGCACCCTGCCGGCGGAACTGCACAAGCTCTGGCGCGCCGCTGTGCCGGGCAACTATCACGTCGAGTACGGCTACTCGTGCATGGGCTACGAGATCGCCGGCGGGCTGGGCGTCAAGCTGGCGCGCCCGCAGCAGGAAGTGATCGTGATGGTCGGCGACGGCTCCTACCTGATGCTCAACGCGGAGATCGCCACCTCGGTGCTGCTCGGCCTCAAGCTGATCATCGTGGTGCTCGACAACCGTGGTTTCGGCTGCATCCAGCGGCTGCAGCTGGCCAGCGGCAGCCCACGCTTCAACAACATGCTCGATGACTGCGCTGCGCCAGGCCGGGATGCGCCGCCGATCGATTTCGCGCAGCATGCGCGCAGCCTGGGCGCGCAGGCGGTGCACGTGGCCGACCTCACGGAGTTGCGCAGCGCACTGGCAGCGGCACGCGCCGCCAGCAGCACGCAGGTCCTCGTGATCGACACCACGCACGAGCGCACCACCGAGGACGGCGGCTGCTGGTGGGAAGTGGGCATTCCCGAAGTCTCCGCGCGCGTCGAGGTACAGGCGGCGCGCGCCGCATACGAACAGGCCAAGAGGGGGCAGCAGCCGTGAACTGGAACGTGCGCATCGGCATCAACCCGATCAGCTGGATGAATGACGACCTGCCCGCACTCGGCGGCGAGACGGCGCTGGAGACCGCGCTCTCGGAAGGTCGCCAGATCGGCTACGCCGGCTTCGAGCTCGGCAACAAATTCCCCAAGGACGGCCCGGCGCTGAAGGCCAAGCTGGACGAGTTCGGACTGGCCTGCGTTTCGGGCTGGTACAGCGGCTTCCTGGCCGAGGACACGCTGGAGGCCGAGATCGCGCGTTGCCGTGACCACATGGCCAGGCTCCAGTACAACGGGGTGCGCGTCGTGGTCTACGGCGAGTGCGCCGGCACGATCCAGGGACGGATCGACACCGCGCTCGCGCACCGGCCCCGGTTCGTGAACCCGGCCCAGTGGCAGGGCTATGCGAGCCGGCTCGACGCGTTCGGGGCCCATCTGCAGCAGGCCTATGGCATCACGCTGGCCTACCACCACCACATGGGTGCGTATGTCGAGGCACCCGAGGACATCGACCAGTTGATGGCGCTCACCGACCCGCGACACGTGGGCCTGCTGTTCGACACCGGCCACGCCTGGTTCGGTGGTGCCGCAGACCCGGTGGCGCTGCTGCGCAGGCACGTCGCGCGCGTCGTGCACGTGCACTGCAAGGACGTGCGCGCCGCGGTGGTGGCACAGGCGCGCAACGACGGCTGGAGCTTTCTCACCAGCGTGCTGTACGGCGCCTTCACCGTGCCCGGTGACGGCGCGATCGACTTCGACGCGGTGCTGGGCACCCTGCACGACGCCGGCTACCAGGGCTGGCTGGTGGTCGAGGCCGAGCAGGACCCGGCCGTGGCGCCCAGCTACCGCTACGCAAGCCTGGGCTACGCCACGCTGCGTGGCATCGTCGAGCGGCTCGACGCCGCGCGGGGAGCATGACATGACCAGTCGATTGCAGGTCAAGGCCGCGCCGCACGGGCGCACCATCGTCGACGTCACGCCGCAGAGCGCCGGCTGGCGGCACGTCGGCTTCAAGGCGCTGCGGCTGGCGGCCGGGGAAGAGGAAACCATCGACACCGGCACGCGCGAACTGTGCCTGGTGGTGCTCACGGGAAGCGTGGACGTGCAGGTCGACGGCCAGGCGTTTCCCGCGCTCGGCCGGCGCGACAGCGTGTTCGAGCCGGTATCCCCCGCGGCCCTGTACGTGCCGCCAGCGCGCGCAGTGCGCGTGCGCGCGCTGCGCGCAACCGAACTGGCGCTGTGCAGCGCGCCCGGCGACGCCACGGCGCGCAGCGTGCGCCTGCTCGACCCGGCGCAGATGAAACGCAGCGTGCGCGGCCAAGGCAGCAACACGCGCCAGGTGTGCGACATCCTGCCGCACGACGATCCCTGCGCCGCCCACCTGCTGGTGGTGGAGGTGCTGACGCCAGCCGGGCACGCGTCGAGCTATCCGCCGCACAAGCACGACGTGGAGGAGCCCCCGCTGGAGACGCAGCTCGAGGAGACCTACTACCACCGGCTGCACCCGCCGCAGGGCTTTGCGTTCCAGCGCGTGTACACCGACGACCGCAGCATCGACGAGGCCTGCGCGGTGGAAGACCACGACGTGGTGCTGGTGCCGCGCGGCTACCACCCGGTGGTGGCGCCGCACGGCTACGATCTGTATTACCTCAACGTGATGGCCGGCCCGCACCGCCTGTGGGTGTTCCGCAACGATCCGGCGCACGAATGGATGCTCGCATGACTGAACTGATGACCGCGATCGACGAGATCGAGCGCGCCGGCGGCGCCATGATGCGCCAGGCGTTCACCGCGCCCGACAAGCCGGCGTATTCGATGAAGGGCCGCCAGGACTACCTGACCGCGACCGACGGCGCGGTCGAGCAGTTCGTGCGCGCCGAACTGGCCAGGCGCTTTCCCGGCCAGGCCGTGCTGGGCGAGGAAGGCGGCGGCTCGGTCGACGGCCAGCGGCTGTGGATCGTCGATCCGATCGACGGCACGGCCAACTTCGCGCGCCAGATTCCGCACTTCTGCATCTCGCTGGGTCTGCTGGTCGATGGCCAACTGGAAGCCGGTGCGCTCTATGAGCCCAACGCGGACGAACTGTTCATTGCGCAGCGGGGTCGTGGGGCCTGGCTCAACGGAGCGCGCATGCGCGTGAGCACGGTGTCGGAGCTGGAGGCGGCGACGATGGAAATCGGCTGGTCGACCCGCATCCCGGTGCAGACCTGGATCGACATGGCCGGCCGCGCCGCGCACGCCGGCTGTTCGGTGCGCCGTTCGGGCTCGGGCGCACTCGGCCTGGCGTACGTCGCCGCCGGGCGCACCGAGGCGTACGTGGAGGCCCACATCAACAGCTGGGACGTCGCCGGCGCGCTGCTGCTGGTGACCGAAGCCGGTGGCCGGATCAACGACTTCTGGAGCCCCGGCGCGGTCGCGCACGGCAACGCGGTACTGGCCAGCAATGCCGCGCTGGCGGCACCGGTGCAGGAGATGTTCGGGATCGCGCTGGCCTGAAGCGCCAGCCCGGCGCGCGGGCAAGACGCTCGCAAGCGCTCAGCTGCGTTCAGTCGCGCAGCAGCACCACGTCGCCGGCGCCAAAACCCAGCGCCACCGAACTGCCCGCCGCGATCGGGTGGCCGGTGTCGGCCGAGGTGACGAACAGGTCACCCAGTGCCGACTGCACGATGTATTCCATCTGCTCGCCGACGTAGGTGGCCTTCTGCACCGTGGCCTCCAGCGTGTCGGGGCTGCCGGCGGGTTGCAGCGAGACCCGGTTCGGTCGCACCGCGACGTGGCGCTGGGCGGCGCTGCCTTCGCAGGCGTTGGTCCGCAGCGTCAGCCCGCCGAGCTTCACGGTGGCGTGGGTGTCGCCTGCGCCTCCACCGGAGACCACCTCGCACGGCAGCACGTTGGCCTCGCCGATGAAATCGGCCACGAACCGGCTCTGCGGCAGGTCGTGCAGTTCACGCGGCGCACCGGTCTGCGCGATCACCGCGTTGTTCATCACCACGATGGTGTCCGATACCGCCAGCGCCTCCTCCTGGTCGTGCGTGACGTAGACCACCGTCAGGCCCAGCGACTGCTGCAGGTCGCGGATCTCCTGGCGCACGTAGCGGCGCAGCTTGGCGTCGAGATTGGACAGCGGCTCGTCGAAGAGCAGGACGCGCGGCTCGAGCACGAGCGCGCGCGCCACCGCCACGCGCTGCTGCTGGCCGCCCGAGAGTTCGTTCGGATAGCGCCGGGCAAAGGTATCGATGCCGAGCTGCTTGAGCACCTCGTTTGCCTTGGGCAGGATGGCGTCCCGGGCAAAGCCCGACATCCTGAGCCCGTAGCTGACGTTTTCCATCACCGTCATGTGCGGGAACAGCGCGTAGGACTGGAACACCATGGACACGTCGCGCTCCGTGGCGGGCAGCCGCGTGACGTCGTCCTCGCCGATCAGGATGCGGCCGCTGCTGCACATCTCGAGCCCGGCGATCATGCGCAGCGTGGTGGTCTTGCCGCAACCGGAGGGCCCGAGCAGGGTGACCAGCTTGCCGGCCGGAAACACGATCGAGACGTCGTTCACCGCGGCCACAGGGCTGTTGCCGTAGCGCTTGGTGACGTGCTCGAAGACGACCCGCGCCGGACCCTTGCGCGCGCTGGTGCCGGTGGTGGACGTGTTCATGCGCCTCCTGCGATCATGGAAGTCTCCTGCTGGCCATCGCGGCGGCCGAGTTTGCGCTGGCCCACCAGCAACTGGAAGATGCCGATGGCGATCAGCATGACCACGATCAGCACGGTCGAGTAGGCGATGGCGATCCCGTATTCATTGTTCTCCACGCGCCCGATGATGTAGCTGGTGGCCATGTCATGGCGCGCGCTGACCAGGAAGATCACCGCGCTGATGGCGGTCATGGCGCGCACGAAGCTGTACACCAGTGCGGACAGGATCGCAGGCCGGATCAGCGGCAGCGTGATGCGCCGGAACGTGGTCCAGGAGTTGGCGCCCAAAGTCAGCGAGGCCTCGTCCAGGCTCTTGTCGATCTGCGACAGCGAGGCGATGCCGGCACGCACGCCGACCGGCATGTTGCGGAACACGAAGCAGATCACCAGGATCGCCGCCGTGCCGGTGAGTTCGAACGGCGGCACGTTGAACGCGATCACGTAGCTGACACCGATCACGGTGCCCGGCACCGCAAAGCTGAGCATGGTGCCGAATTCGAACGCCTGCTTGCCCTTGAATTCCTGGCGCGCCAGCAGCCAGGCGGTGAGCAGGCCGATCGCGGCGGCGAGCGGCGCGGAGATGGTGGCGATCTGGATCGTGGTCCAGAAGCTGTTCCAGGCGGTGCCGTCCCAGCGCAGGCCGAAGTCGCCGACCACCACCTTGAACGCCTGCACGTAGTGCTTGATCGTGAGCGTGTGATCCAGCCCCCACAGTTGCACGAAGCTGCCGTAGACGATCATCAGGTAGACGACGATCGTGAACACGCCCCAGATCGCCGTCATGGTGATGCACGGCCAGGCGATGCGCCGCGGCAGCGGCGGGTGCATGCCGCCGTCGCCCTTGCCCGTGACCGAGGTGTAGGAGCGCCGACCCAGCCAGCGCTGCTGCAGGTAGAACGCACCGATGGTGTAGAGCAGCAGGATCAGCGCCAGCACGGCGGCACGGCCCTGGTCGTTCTGCGAACCGACGACGGCGAAGAAGATCTCGGTCGACAGCACGTCGAAATTGCCGCCCAGCACCAGCGGATTGCCGAAGTCGGCCATGCTCTCGATGAAGCCGAGCAGGAAGGCGTTGGCCAGCCCGGGGCGCATCAGCGGCCAGGTGACGGTCCTGAAGGTGTTCCAGCGGCC
>JBDHRZ010000074.1:0-9745 GCA_039807845.1 Rhodoferax sp. | reverse complement strand
TTGCCTTCATCGTGCTGATCGTGATCCTGACCCTGCGGCCGTCCGGCCTGCTGGGCGAGCGCGTCGCCGATCGCGCCTGACGGGCGCGTGCGGCCGAAAGCGAGCGGGAGAGTCATCGTGAGAATCAACAAGGTCTTCCTGTACTGCGTGGCGGCTGTCGCGCTGGTCATGCTGCCGACCGGGCTGCAGCAGTTTGGCAATGCCTGGGTGCGCATCGTCGACATCGCGCTGCTCTACGTCCTGCTGGCGATCGGGCTGAACATCGTGGTGGGTTACGCCGGGCTGCTGGATCTGGGCTACGTGGCCTTCTACGCCGTCGGTGCGTACATGTACGCCTTGCTCGGTTCGCCGCATCTGTCGCAGACCTTTGCCTGGATCGGCGCCATGTTCCCGGGCGGGCTGCACATGCCGGTGCTGATCGCGATACCGCTGGCCGCCGGGCTGGCGGCGTTGTTCGGCGTGTTGCTGGGCGCGCCCACGCTCAAGCTGCGCGGCGACTACCTGGCGATCGTCACGCTGGGCTTTGGCGAGATCATCCGGGTGTTCCTCAACAACCTCGATGCTCCGGTGAACATCACCAATGGCCCCAAGGGCCTGGGCGCGATCGATCCCTTCCACATCTTCGGCGTCAACCTCAGCCGGCCGTTCACCCTGTTCGGCGTCAAGCTGTCGTCGGTGGAGATGTACTACTACCTGTTCATGGCGCTGGTGCTGCTGAGCATCGTGCTCAGCCACCGACTGGCCACCTCGCGCATCGGCCGCGCCTGGATGGCGATCCGGGAAGACGAAGTGGCGGCCAAGGCGATGGGCATCAACACGCGCAACCTCAAGCTGCTCGCGTTCGGCATGGGCGCCACCTTCGGCGGTGTCAGCGGCGCCTTGTTCGCGTCGTTCCAAGGTTTCGTGTCGCCGGAGTCCTTCACCCTGATGGAGTCGGTGATGATCGTCTCCATGGTGGTGCTCGGCGGCCTGGGCCACCTGCCCGGGGTGGTGCTCGGCGCCTTGCTGCTGGCGGCGCTGCCGGAGGTGCTGCGTTACGTGGCCAGTCCGCTGCAGGCATACACCGGCGGCCGGCTCGATGCCTCCATCCTGCGCCAGTTGCTGATTGCGCTGGCGATGATCGTGATCATGCTGATGCGTCCGCGCGGGCTGTGGCCGAGTCCGGATCGCGGCAAGTCGCTGCAGGCGACGAATTGAGGGTCAGGCCATGACGGACACGATTCTCAGGGTCGCCGGCATCTCCAAGCGATTCGGCGGCTTGCAGGCGCTCAGCGATGTCGGGATCACGATCGAGCGCGGCCAGGTCTACGGACTGATCGGCCCCAACGGAGCCGGCAAGACGACCTTCTTCAACGTGATCACCGGCCTGTACACGCCCGACAGCGGCACGTTCGAACTGGCCGGACGGCCCTACAAGCCGAGCGCGGTGCACGAAGTGGCCAAGGCCGGGATCGCGCGCACGTTCCAGAACATCCGCCTGTTCGCCGAGATGACCGCGCTGGAAAACGTCATGGTGGGCCGCCACATCCGCACCCATTCCGGGCTGTTCGGCGCCATGCTGCGCACTGCATCTTTCCGCCGCGAGGAGGCAGCGATCGCCAGGCGTGCGCAGGAACTGCTGGAGTACGTCGGGATCGCCAAACTGGCCGACTACAAGGCGCGCACGCTCAGCTATGGCGACCAGCGCAGGCTGGAGATCGCACGCGCGCTGGCGACCGATCCGCAACTGATCGCGCTCGACGAGCCGGCCGCAGGCATGAACGCCACCGAGAAGGTGCAGTTGCGCGCGCTGATCGACCAGATCCGCAACGACCATCGCACCATCCTGCTGATCGAACACGACGTGAAGCTGGTCATGGGCCTGTGCGACCGCGTCACCGTGCTCGACTACGGCAAGCAGATCGCCGAAGGGCGACCGCAGGACGTGCAGAAGAACCAGGCCGTGATCGAGGCTTACCTGGGCACCGGAGGACACTGAGATGAACCCACGCGCACACGCATCCCGGCGCCACCGCCTGCCTGGCGCAGGCGCAACCACGATGTCTCCACGCGCACGCGTGCCTCGCCTGCAGATTCGGTAGTCGACATGGCCGCCACACTGCTCAAGGTCAGCGGGCTGAAGGTTTCCTACGGCGGCATCCAGGCCGTCAAGGGAGTGGATTTCGAAGTGCACGAAGGTGAACTCGTGACGCTGATCGGCTCCAACGGTGCCGGCAAGACGACCACCATGAAGGCGATCACCGGCACGCTGGGCATCAACGACGGCGACATCGAGTACCTGGGCAGCAGCATCCGGGGCCGTGGACCGTGGCACCTGGTGCGCCAGGGCCTGGCGATGGTGCCCGAGGGCCGGGGCGTGTTTGCCCGCATGACGATCGTCGAGAACCTGCTCATGGGGGCCTACGTGCGCTCGGACCGAGCCGCCATCGCGCAGGACATCGAGAAGGTATTCGCCACCTTCCCGCGCCTGAAGGAGCGGCGCGACCAGTTGGCCGGCACCATGTCGGGCGGCGAGCAGCAGATGTTGGCCATGGGGCGGGCCCTGATGAGTCGCCCCAAGGTCCTGCTGATGGACGAGCCGTCGATGGGGTTGTCCCCGATCATGGTGGACCGGATCTTCGAGGTGGTGCGCGACGTCAGTGCGCAGGGCGTCACGATCCTGCTGGTCGAGCAGAACGCCAGCCGCGCGCTGGCGGCGGCCGACCGCGCCTACGTGATGGACTCGGGTCTGATCACCATGCGCGGCGATGCCGCGGCGCTGCTGAAGGACCCGAAGGTGCGCGCCGCCTACCTGGGCGAGTAGAGCGAGTTGGCGGCACCGGGCTGTCCGCGTGCCGGCCGGGCTGGCGTGATGCGAAAACGGCGACGGCCGGGGAGTCCGGCCGTCGTGGGGTCAGGCATCGGGACTGGCCCGATGGCGCTTCGGGATCAGGCCTGGGCGCTGGCGGCCGACTCGGCCTGCACCTTGGCGCGGGGTTTGCGCGTGGCGGGTTTTGCGGCCTTGGGTGCGACGGCCTTGCGCGTGTTGCTGCGGCGTGTACCGGCCTTGGCCACCGTGCGCTCCACGTGGCGCTTGACCGCGGCGACGCTGGCACGCACGGAGCCGCCGGCGACGGCGTTGGCCAGGCTGCTGGAACCTTGCTCGAGCTTGCCGGCCAGGTTGCTGGCGAGTGTGGCCGCCGGCAGCGTGGCCTTGGCCAGGTTGTTCAGCGTGGCCATGCCGGTGCGCTTTTCGAAGGCGTCGGCGTTGTGGGCCATCTGCTGCACACCCTTGCCGGCCAGTTCCACCGCCTTGTCGACCACGACGTCGGCGCGATCGGAGGTGATGGTGACGCCCTTGATATACATGCCGCTGACGGCCCTTTGTGCGGCCAGCGCGTTGCGGCGCACTTCGGCGCGCAGCTGGTGCGCCGACTTCTGCAGGGCGTTCTCCCAGCGCTGGTCGACGAAGTGCACGACACGCTGGTTGCCGGCGCGGTAGGCCTGGATGATGTTCTTGGCGGTGTTGCCGTAGCACTCGATCAGGTCGGTGGTCACGGTGGAGAGGTTCTTGCTGCTCATCGGGATGTTCCTTGAAAGGGTTGTGGATCGGGTTGGTTTCGACAGCATGGTTGCCGCGCTGTCAACGACATGCCCGGATTGTCCCGATCCGCTGTAGTGGCTGCACCCTAGTCCAGCGGTTTTTCCTAGAGCGTGCAGCCTAGTGCACAGCGAAGCACTGCACCAACTCCACCGCATGGGCACTGCTCATCTGCGTCCGCCAGCGCGGCGAGCATGTGCGAGGCACTGCACCAACTCCACGGCATGTGCACAGTGGCTCGCGCCACCTATCTGGCCCAGGTGTCCTTGAGCCCGACCGACAGATTGAACACCGGCCTGTCCGGTGCATGGTCGATGCGGTCGGCGACGAAGTAACCGTGCCGCTCGAACTGGAAGCGATCGTCCGGCTGCGCGAGCGCCAGCGTCGGCTCGACGATTGCCTGCACCACGCGCAGGCTTTGCGGGTTCAGGCTGTCCAGGTAATCGCGCCCGCCCGCGTCCGGTTGCGGCTCGGTGAACAGGCGGTCGTACAGGCGCACCTCGGCCGGCAATCCTTCGTGCACGCCGACCCAGGTGATGACGCCCTTGACCTTGACACTGGCCGAGCCCGGCGTGCCGCTCTTGGTGTCCGGGACCAGCCGCGCGTGCACGGCCGTGATGCTGCCATCGGCGTCCTTGCTGCAGCCGGTGCATTCGACCACGTGGCCGTACTTCAGGCGCACCTTGTTGCCCGGGTACAGTCGGAAGAACCCCTTGGGCGGCGTCTCCATGAAGTCATCGCGCTCGATCCAGACCGTGCGTCCCATCGAGAACGTCCGCTGGCCCAGTTCCGGCCGGTGCGGATGTACCGGCGCGCTGCACGCATCCAGCCGGCTCGAGCCGTCGGGCTGCGTGCCCATCAGTTCGTTCCAGTTCTCGATCTCGAGGCGCACCGGATCGAGTACCGCCATCGCGCGCGGTGCGTGCGCCTCCAGCGATTCGCGCAGGCAGCCCTCGAGTACGCTGTAGTCGGTCCAGCCGCCCGCCTTGCTGGTGCCGACGCGCTCGGCCAGCAGTTGCAGGCTCTGCGGCGTGTAGCCGCGCCGGCGCAGGCCCACCAGCGTGGGCATGCGCGGATCGTCCCAGCCGCTCACCCTGCCTTCGTGCACCAATGCCGCCAGCTTGCGCTTGCTCGTCACGACGTAGGTCAGGTTCAGGCGCGCGAACTCGTATTGGCGCGGCGGCGGCGCCTGCAGCAGGCCGCCTTCGACCAGCCGTGCCAGCACCCAGTCGTACCAGGGACGCTGGTCCTCGAATTCGAGCGTGCAGATGCTGTGCGTGATCTGTTCCAGCGCGTCCTCGATCGGATGCGCGTACGCATACATCGGGTAGATGCACCAGCGCGTGCCGGTGTTGTGGTGTTCGGCGTGGCGGATCCGGTAGATCGCCGGATCGCGCATGTTGATGTTCGGGCTGGCCATGTCCACCTTCGCCCGCAGCACCATGCTGCCGTCCGGATGCCTGCCCTCGCGCATTTCGCGCAGGCGCGCGAGGTTCTCCTGCGCCGGGCGGTCGCGGTACGGGCTGTCCACGCCGGCCCGTGTGAAGTCGCCCCGGTTGATGCGCATCTCGTCGGCGCTTTGCTCGTCGACGTAGGCGTGGCCCGACTCGACCAGGTATTCGGCCGCGCGGTACATGAAGTCGAAGTAGTCGCTCGCGTGGTAGAGGTGGTTGCAGCCGTGTGCCTGCCAGTCGAAGCCGAGCCAGTGCACCATCTCCACGATCGCGTCGACGAACTCCTGCTCTTCCTTCTCCGGATTGGTGTCGTCGAAGCGCAGGTGGCACACACCGCCATAGTCCCGCGCCAGCCCGAAATTGAGGCAGATGCTCTTGGCATGGCCGATGTGCAGGTAGCCGTTGGGCTCGGGCGGAAAGCGGGTGCGGATGCGCGCCGGATCGGGAACACCGGCAGCATGGTGGGCGCCGTCGCCCGGACTGCCACCCCAGCGCCGTTGCGCGTAGACGCCGCTCGCGAGGTCCGACTCGATGATCTGGCGCAGGAAATTGCTCGGCCGGGCCGGCTCAGTGGCCGCGGTCTGCGGGCCCGGGGTGGAAGACGTCTTGCTCATGGCGTCGATTCTAGGAGGCGGGCGCGGCCCGGCCAGACTCCCTGCGCACCAGGGCAGAACGGTCGGGCACAACGGTGCGCGCGGCAAGCCGGTGATCCGCCCGGGCGCCCGCATGAGCGCCGAGCCAACCCGACGTCGCGCGCCCGGGCTACTGCCCGAAGCGCGGGCCGTCGCGCAGGAATTCCAGCTCTGCGGGGGTGTCGGCGCGGCCCAGGACCTGGTTGCGGTAGGGGAAGCGCCCGTAACGAACGATGATGTCGCGGTGCTTGCGCGCGTAGTCGAGGTTGCCTTGCAGGTCCTGCCGGCGCTGCGGTGGTGCGGACGCCAGCAGCGCTTCGAAGCAGCGCACGCACTGCTCCTGCAGCGTGAGGTCTTCGGCGTGCATCAGCGGCATGTACAGGAATATCCTGCCGGCCAGTGGCAGTTGCGCGTCCCAGCCGCGTGCGCGTGCGTCCTGCGCGAGTCGCTGCGCGCGCGTGTCGCCGGCGAATGCCTGCGCCCGGCCGCGGTGCACGTTGCGCGGGAACTGGTCGAGCACGATCACGAGAGCCAGCAGGCACGCCGGTCCTTGCTCCCAGCCGCGCAGGCCGCCTGCGAGCGCCTGAGCGACCAGGGCGCCGAAGCGCTGCGCGATCTCGGCATCGAGCGCCTTCCCGCCGCCGAACCACAGCGCGCTGCGGCTCTGGCTCGGCCAGCCGAGTGTCCAGCCGTCGCCGAACCAGAAGTCGAGCACTTCGTGTGCCGCGGCGGGCAGCGGCGAAGGCTGTACGGGTGGGTGTGGCGGCATGGCTTGCATCTCCGTGCGTCCGGTGGTTGGTACTACATCGGCTTGAACCGGTGGGCGTGCAGCCGGCTGATCGCCAGCCGCTCGCTGCGCCCGCGCAGTTGCAGCCACAGCCGGCCGGCCTCGTCGCGCGTGACGGTGTCGATCGCCGTCGCGCGCACCACGGCCGAGCGGTGCACCTGCCAGAACTGGTCCGGGTCGAGTCGTGGCAGCAGTTCGCGCAGCGGGGTGCGGATCAGGTATTCGTGCTCCGCCGTCAGCACGCGGACATATTTGTCTGCCGCCTCCAGCAACAGCACCGAGTCGAGTGCCACCATGTGGATCACGTTGCCGATGCTCGCCTGCAATACCGACAGCCTGGATGCTGCTGGCCGCGCTGACACACTCGCGCCCAGCAGTCCGCGCAACTGGGCCACCACCTGGTCGATCGTGCCCGCTGCCGAGGGTGGCGCAGCCGTGGCGCCTGCCGGCGCGCGCTGCGCGATCACGCGGCGCAGGCGTTCGACCGTCTTGCGCAGCCGCTCGGTCTGCAGCGGCTTGACCAGGTAGTCGAGCGCCTGCGCCTCGAACGCCTGCAACGCGTATTGCTCGTAGGCGGTGATGAAGACCAGGGCCGGGAACGGCGCGTCGCCCGCCTCGGCGTCCCAGCGCTCCGTCAGTTCTGCAGCGGCGTCGATGCCGCTCTGGCCGGGCATGCGCACGTCCAGGAAGACGACGTCCGGGCGATGCTGCAGCGCCTGTTCCGCCGCCGCCAGGCCGTCACCGACGGTCGCCACGATGGCCAGTTCCGGCCAGACCTGCGCCAGGGCCCGATACAGGCCTTGCGCGAGCAGGGGTTCGTCTTCGGCGATCAGGGCGCTGGGCATGGCGTATGGGGATCAGAGCCTGTGGGCTGCATGGTCATAGACGCTCGGGTCTTCATAAGGCCGCACAGGGCAGCTCGATCTGGATCCCGACCCCGCTGTGGGCCTCGGGCAGCACGACCAGCCGTGCGGCAGCGCCATACGCCGTTGCCAGGCGCTCGCGCACCTGCGTCAGGCCGAATCCGCTGCCGACCGCGGCGGCTGCGCTGTCCATGCCCACGCCGGTATCCTGCACCCGCAGGCGCAGCGTGTCGCCGTGGCGGCTGGCCTGCACGCCGACGTGGCCGCCTTCGAGCTTGGGCTCCAGGCCATGGCCGATGGCGTTTTCCACCAGTGGCTGCAGCAGCAGCGCGGGCACCCGGAGCTCGATCAGTTCGGACGGCAGTTCCAGCGTGAACGACAGCCGCGGGCCCATGCGGAGCGCCATCAGTTCCAGGTAGTCGCGCAGGCGCTCGAATTCGGCCTGCAGCGTGTGCGTGGTCGCGCGGGATGCAGCCAGGGTGGCGCGCAGGTAGGCGATCAGGTGGTCCAGCATGCGCAGCGCCCGCGCTGGGTCGGTCTCGATCAGTACGCGCAGGTTGGCCAGTGTGTTGAACAGCATGTGTGGCTCCAACTGGCTTTCGAGCAGCCTGAGCCGGGCCTGGGCGGCCTGCGCCCGGACCTGTGTCATCTGCGCGCCGAGCAGGCGCCTCTGCGTGCGGCTGTAGAAGTAGTAGATCGCCGCCGCACCGGTGAGAGCGGTGATCAGCAGCGAGGTCGGAAGGGTCTGCAGGCCGTCGCCGCTCCAGGACGACCAGCCGAACCAGGCGTCGCCGATCAGGGTGCCGAGCAGGTAGCCGCCGGCGACGCTGGCCAGCGGCAGCAGCCAGCGCGCGTGCCCGCCCGGCCAGCCGGTGGCCCCGTCGCTGGCGAAGACGTCGCTGCCGAAGTCGATCAGCAGCCAGATGCTGGTGCCGATGGCCAGCGAATAGACCAGCGCGGTGTCGTAGCGGCGCGAAGGCTGGAACGCCATCTGGATCGCCGAGGCGGCCAGGCAGAACGCCAGCGTCTGCAGCAGGCGGCTGGTCTTCGCAACCCAGTCGATGGGCATGGGTTCGATGGCCCGATCAGGGCTGCCCACGCTGGCGCAGGATGCGCGCGCGTTCCTTCTCCACCATGCGCTCGCGCAGGTCGGAGCCGGTCCCGAGCACGAACACCGCCAGCCCGTGCAGCAGCAGCCCCAGGCCCCAGCCCAGCAACGGGAAAATCGACCAGTGGCGGTGTCCCAGCGCGTACTGGGAGATTGCGAACAGGAACAGGTTGACCACCACGTAGACTGCGGCATGGATGTACCAGCCCAGCTTGGCCCCGGCACGTTTGCGCGCGAGGCGGTCGATATCGTCGTTCAGTTCAGCGTGGTGCATGGCGGCTCGATTCTAGGAATGTGGGGAATGAAGGGGATGATCGGCTGGCGTCGCGCCGGGCCAGCTCATGGTGTGCGGTTGCTGGACGGCGCATCTCACGCGGCGGCCAGGCGCAGACGCCACAGGCGCAGCGCGCGCGCCGCGAAGACTCCGTCGAAGGCACCGTACAGGGCCGCCACGCCGAGCGCGAACGCTGGATCCGTCGAGAGCGCGGGTTGTAGCGCCAGTTCCACGCCCACGAGGTACTTGACCAGGAAGATCCCGACGATCATCAGCAGCGGCAGCACGCTGCCGGGCAGTTCGAACTGTCCGCTCGCGCGGTCGAAGCGCGCCGCAGCGGGCGCTTGCGGGCGCAGCCACAGCGCCAACGCCGTGCAGGCCAGGGCGCAGAGCAGCCACAGCGCGGCGGCCGCAATCCACTGCGCCGGGCCGGCGAAGGCGCTGACCAGACCGAACAGCGCGAACACCGTCATTGCGGCCGGGAGAAGCACGGTGCGCGCCTGACTGGCACGCCGCGGCACGCATTGGCTTGCGCCCAGCACCAGCAGGGCGGCCAGCAGCATCCATACCCAGTTGGGCGTGTGCTGCACGATGCTGCCGATCATGCGGGGTTGATGGATCAGGAGCTGGATCAACATGCGGTTCTCCAATCGGATGGTCGGGGTGGAGGGTGGCCGGCTCATGGCCGGCCGAGGGGTGAGACTGTGCCGCGCCCGCCTGCGGTCCGCCAGCGCGCTGCGACGAACTGTGCCTTGTCGTCATAAGGCAGGAAGGTGCGGGCGACGAAATTGCGCGCCGGATTGGGTGAGCGGCCGGTGCTTTCGACCTCGCCGGCGACATGGGTCTTGGGAATGCCGATCTCGAACTTGGCGAAGTTGAGCTGCTTGGCGCGCTCGGCCGAATAGGGCAGCGACAGGTTGTCCGAGCGGGGCCGCATGGTCGAGACATAGATCGGCACGACGGCGGCGGCTTCGCCGTCGTCGCCATCGCCGAGGCCGAGCACGGCACGGCCGCCGCAGCCCGACACGACCAGCAACACCAGAACAA
>JBDHRZ010000073.1:0-9959 GCA_039807845.1 Rhodoferax sp. | reverse complement strand
GGCGCGACGGCAGTCGGCAACCCGGCGCGCATCATCCTGGCGGACGCCGACGTCAAGCGCGAGCAGGCGGCCTCGAAGATGGGTTTTTCCGCCTACGGCGTGACGCAGAGCGACGACCCGGTCAGCCAGGCGCTGCGCGGGCTGATCGACAACGCCACTTCGCAGGAGCACCAGATCGCGCTGTTGTGGGAGGCCATCGGCCGCCTGGCCGAAGGTCGTGCGACGGGCATCCACGTGCCCGAGGACGCGGCGCGCGAAGCCGCGCTCGAGGTCGAGAAGCTCTCGAACCTGGTGGAACGATAGTCGCGTGCGTTCAGGCGTGGCGCGCCGGGCGCTGCGCCGACTTCGGGCGGAACGCCTGGCACACCGAATCCACCGTCTCCAGGTAGGGTCCGCCGATCAGGTCGATGCAATACGGTACGGCGGCAAAGATCCCGGCGACCACCGAGGCGCCTTGCGCGTCGCGCAGCCCTTCGAGTGTTTCGGCGATGGCCTTGGGCTGGCCCGGCAGGTTGATGATCAGGCAGCGGCCGCGGATCACCGCCACCTGGCGCGACAGGATCGCCGTGGGCACGAAGCGCAGGCTGATCTGGCGCATCTGTTCGCCGAATCCAGGCATCTCTTTGTCGGCCACGGCCAGCGTCGCCTCGGGCGTGACGTCGCGCACGGCCGGCCCGGTGCCTCCGGTGGTGAGCACCAGCGAGCAGCCGGCATCGACCAGGCTGATCAGGGCCTGGCTGATCAGGGCCTGTTCGTCCGGGATGAGTCGTGGCTCGAATGCGATCGGGTTGCGCAGCGCGCGTCCGAGCCACTGTTGCAGCGCCGGCAGGCCCTGGTCCGTGTAGACACCACTGGAGGCGCGGTCGCTGACCGATACGATGCCGATGCGTACCGGGTCACATGTCGGGTCGGTGGCTGGCATGGACGGGGGGTTCCTGGTTGTCCTGTGGTTCGTGCAGTTGCGCGCGCACCAGTTGAAACAGCTCGCGATACGCCTTGCCGTGGCGCGGCGCCTGCCCCGGCAGTCCGGCCTTGGCGTCGCGCCGCGCCTGGCGCAGCAGCGCGCGCACCTGCTGGCTGTCGGACTGCGGGTAGCGCTGCACCCACTGCGACAGCGCGGCGTCGTCGGCGATCAGCCGCTCGCGCCACTGCTCGACTTCGTGCAGTGCCATCGCCTCGCCGGCCGACCCGCGCTGCAACTCGTCGAGCGCTGCGCGGATCGCCTCCAGCGCGGCCGCGTCGAGCTGGCGCATCAGCTTGCCGATGAACTGCAACTGGCGCCGTCTGCCCTCGAAGTCGCGGATGCGCCGGGCCTCGTCCAGCGCCTCGACGAGTTGCTCGGGCAGCGCCAGCCGCGCCAGTCGCTCGGGGCGCATGAGCAGCAACTGCGCACCGAGTTGCTGCAGGCGGGTGCTCTCGCGCTTGCGCTCGCTGCGGCTGGCCGCCTCGCCTTCGGCGCGCTCGCGCGCCTGCTCGCTGCCTTCGGCGATGAACTGGCCGGCAACGAAATAGCCCTTCCTGGGTTTGCGTGGCATGGGAAAAGGGGCGTCGTCGAGGTGGCGGGGCGCTGGCGCGATGGCCAAGTATCATAGTCGCCCACGTCGACGAGCTCTCATGAAATCACCCACGACCACCCGGCCCGAAACGGGCTTCAGCTACAGCCAGGCGCTCTTCGAGGAACTGGTCGACGGCGCGCTGCGCCACGCGCGCAGCGTCGGCGCCACCGATGCCGCCGCCGAGGCTTCCGAGGCCTGTGGTCTGAGCGTGTCCGTGCGCCGGGGCGAACTCGAGAACGTCGAGCGCAACCGCGACAAGTCCTTGTCGATCACGGTCTACGTCGGGCAGCGCCGCGGCAACGCGAACACCTCGGACTTCTCCAGTGCCGCGATCCGTCAGACGGTGCAGGCCGCCTACGACATCGCCCGCTTCACCGCCGAGGACCCGATGGCCGGGTTGCCGGACGAGGCGGATATCGAGACCGCGACCGGCAAGGCGGCGGAACTGGCGTTGTTCTTTCCATGGGCGGTGAGCGCCGAAGATGCCGCGCGCATGGCCCAGGAATGCGAGCGCGCGGCGTTCGCCACCGACCGGCGCATCACGAACAGCGAAGGGGCAGCGGTGTCGGCGCAGCAGTCCCACTTCTTCAGCGCGCATACGCACGGCTTTCGTGGTGGCTATGCGAGTTCGCGCCATTCCATCTCGGTGGCGCCTATCGCGTCTGTCGGTGAAGACATGCAGCGCGACGCCTGGTACAGCTCGATGCGCGATGCGACGGAACTGGCCGACGCCACGCGTGTCGGGCGGTACGCGGCAGAGCGTGCGCTCAGCCGCCTGGGCGCGCGCAAGATCGCAACGCGCAGCTGTCCGGTGCTGTTCGAGTCACCGTTGGCCGCCGGCCTGCTGGGCTCGTTCGTGCAGGCGATCAGCGGAGGCGCCCTGTACCGCAAGAGTTCGTTCCTGCTCGACTCGCTGGGCAAACAGGTGCTGGCGCGCGACATCGACATCCTGGAAGACCCGTTCATCGTGCGCGGCAAGGGCAGTTCGCCGTTCGACGAAGAGGGCGTGCGCGTCGCGTCGCGTCGCGTGGTGGAGGCGGGGCGCGTGCAGGGCTATTTCCTGAGCAGCTACACGGCGCGCAAGCTGGGCATGCGCACCACCGGCAATGCCGGGGGTTCGCACAACCTGCTGCTGACTTCGCGCCTGACGCAGCCCGGCGACGACCTCGATGCCATGCTGCAAAAGCTGGGCCGGGGGCTGTTCGTGACCGAACTCATGGGCCAGGGTGTGAACTACGTCACCGGTGACTATTCGCGCGGCGCGAGCGGGTTCTGGGTCGAGGACGGCCGCATCGCCTACCCGGTGCACGAGATCACGATTGCCGGCAACATGAAGTCCATGCTGCGCGATATCGTCGCGGTGGGAGCGGACGCCTATACGTTCGGCGCCAAGACGGTGGGGTCCATCCTGATCGGCAGGATGAAGGTTGCCGGGCACTGAAATGATCCTGGAAGCGGTTTCCATTTCCAGGATGATCACTGGCTCGCGAGGAAACGCGGGGCCGCGCCCAGGCCTCCCCGTATCCCTTCGGAGGGACTGACGAACCCAGGGCCAGGGGCGATTTCAGCCGGTCAGCGCCGCCTTGACCGTTGCCGAGACCAGCGCCATCTCGGCCTTGCCGCCCAGGCGGCTCTTGGCGAGGCCCATCACGCGCCCCATGTCGCTGGCCAGCGGCTTGCGACCGAGTTCGCTGCCGAGTTCGGCCACGATGGCTGCCACCGCTTCGCGCACGGCCTCGGCGTCCAGGCGCTGGGGCAGGTAGGCTACCAGCACGGCCAGTTCGGCCGCTTCCTTGTCGGCCAGGTCCTGCCGGCCGGCGCCGGTGAACGCCGTGATCGAGTCCTTGCGCTGCTTGACCAGCTTGTCGATGATGCCGGTCACCGCTGCGTCGTCGAGCGTGACGCGTTCATCGACTTCCTTTTGCTTGCATGCAGCCAGCAGCAACCGGATCGCGCCCAGGCGGGCGTGGTCCCTGGCGCGCATCGCGGCCTTCATGTCTTCGGTGATCTGGTCTTTCAGTGCCATGGTGTGGTTCCTCTGGTGATCGCGCTTCGTGCCAAGGACGTTTGCGCGGCCGCGGCTGTTCGGTACCGCGGTGCCGGGGACAGGCTTCTGGCCAGAACGCAAAAACCCGCGTCCGGGTGCCCCGGCGCGGGTCGTGCTGCTGGTGCGGGCGCGCCGCTCAGTACAGCTTCTTGGGCAACTGCATCGAGCGGATGCGCTTGTAGTTGCGCTTGACCGCCGCTGCCTTCTTGCGCTTGCGCTCGGACGTGGGCTTTTCGTAGAACTCGCGTGCACGCAGGTCGGTCAGCAGGCCGAGTTTCTCGATGGTGCGCTTGAAACGGCGCAGCGCCACGTCAAACGGCTCGTTTTCTTTTACACGAATGGTGGTCATTGATGGTCGGGTTCCAAAATACGCCTGGGCAGGATCGCAGGCCCGGGCCGGGATTCACTGGCGGATGCACCGGGTTCGACCTCGTCAGGTCCAGACGCAGGACGCCCGTGTGCCAGCAAAGCCGCGGATTATAGTGCGCCGCGTGCGTGGGATGGACGGCGGGACGGCGACCGCAGGCCCCAAGCAGCAATGTCAGGATGGGTGCGGCGATCGGAGTCGCGCCGCGAGCGCGCGGGCGCATGCGGCGGCGCTGGCCCAGGCCCACTGGAAGTTGTAGCCGCCCAGCCAGCCGGTGACGTCGACCACTTCGCCGATGAAATACAGGCCCGGCTGGCGGGACTCCATGGTCCGGCTCGACAGCGCCCGGGTATCGACGCCGCCGGCCGTGACCTCCGCCTTCGCATAGCCTTCGGTGCCGGTCGGGGTGAGTTCCCATGCCGCCAGCTGCCGTGCCAGTACGGCCAGCGCCTTGTCGCCGACTTGCTCGAGCGGGCGCTGCCAGTCCTGCCCCAGGCGTGCATCCTGCGCGATCCAGTACGCGGCCAGGCGGGCCGGCACCAGCGTGGCCAGTTCGTTGGCGAGCAACCTGCGCGAGCGCGCCCGGGTCTGCAACAGGGTGGGCAACAACTCGGTGCCCGGTGCCAGATCGATGCGCAGCGTCATGCCGCTGCGCCAGTAGCTCGAGATCTGCAGCGCCGCCGGCCCGCTCAGTCCGCGGTGGGTGAACAGCAGGTCTTCCAGGAAACGTGCTCGCGTGCGCCCGCTGCCGGCTTCGATCGCCACCGGCAGCGACAGACCCGACAGGCCGGCAAGTTCTGCCCATCGCCGCGCATCGAACGTGAGTGGCACCAGCGCCGGGCGGGTCGGCACGACCGGCACGCCGAACTGGCGTGCGATCCGGTAGCCGAAGTCGCTCGCCCCGGTCCTCGGGATCGACAGGCCGCCGGTGGCCACCACCAGCGCACGTGTGTGAACCGTCCCGTTGCCGCTGGTCAGCCGGTAGCCGTCGCCCTCGGCGGCCAGCGTGTGGACCGGACAATCCGGCCAGTGCACGACTGCGCCGGCGCCGCATTCGGCGAGCAGCATCGCGATCAGGTCCTGCGCCGAGCGGTCGCAGAACAACTGCCCCTTGTGCTTCTCGTGGTATGCGATCTGGTGCCGGCGCACCAGGGCGACGAACTCGCGTGGGCAATAGCCGGCCAGCGCCGAGCGGCAGAACTTCGGGTTCTCCCCCAGGAAATTGTCCGCGCTGGTACCCAGGTTGGTGAAGTTGCAGCGGCCGCCGCCGGAGATGCGGATCTTCTCCGCGACCTTGGCCGAGTGATCGACCAGCAGGACCTTCAGCCCCGACTGGCCGGCGATTCCTGCGCAGAACAGGCCGGCGGCGCCGGCGCCGATGATGACGGCATCGAAGCGGTGCATGGCCGGCAGTGTAGGTGTCAGGATCGTGGTGACCGCAAGCGTGACCATCTGTCGCGTACCGGATCAGTGCGAAACATTGCCCGGGAGAGAGCGTGCAGGGCAAGGTCTACACTGCGGCCCTCATGACGGTGCAAGGGCGCGATTTGTTGATACTGGGGATCGAGTCCTCCTGCGACGAGACCGGGGTGGCGCTGGTGCAGTGCACCGGTGGGCCGCAACTGCCGCGCCTGCTCGCGCACGCCTTGCACAGCCAGGTCGACATGCACCAGGCGTATGGGGGTGTGGTCCCGGAGCTGGCCAGCCGCGATCACATCCGCCGGGTAGTGCCCCTGACGCGCCAGGTCATGGCGCAGGCGGGTCGTGGCCTGGCCGAACTCGACGTGATCGGCTACACGCGCGGGCCGGGGCTCGCCGGTGCCTTGCTGGTGGGTGCCGGCGTGGCCTGCGCGCTGGGCGCTGCGCTGGACCGGCCGGTGATCGGGATCCATCATCTCGAAGGCCACCTGCTGTCACCCTTCATCAGTGAGCAACCGCCGCAGTTCCCGTTCGTCGCCCTGCTGGTCTCGGGCGGGCACACGCAACTCATGCGGGTCGATGGCGTGGGCCGCTATGCCTTGCTGGGCGAGACCATCGACGACGCGGCCGGCGAGGCGTTCGACAAGTCGGCCAAGCTGATGGGACTGCCCTATCCCGGCGGACCGGCCCTGGCGCGCCTGGCCGAGCGCGGCAACCCGGCTGCCTTTGCGCTGCCGCGGCCCTTGCTGCGCAGCGCTACGCTCGACTTCTCGTTTGCCGGACTCAAGACCGCGGTGATGGTGCAGGCGCGCAAGCTGATCGCTGCGCATGCGAGCGCCGGCGGGTCAGGGGAGGGCGCCGGGTTCGCGGCGCTGCCGGCCACGTTGCAGGCCGACCTGGCGGCATCGACCGAGGCTGCGATCGTCGACGTGCTGGTGGCCAAGTCGGTCGCCGCCATGGAGCACTCCGGGCTCGAGCGGCTGGTGGTCGCCGGAGGGGTCGGTGCCAATCGGCGCCTGCGCGAGCAGCTCGGTGCGCAGTGCCGGCGCCGTGGCGTGCAGCTGTCCTACCCGCCGCTGGAACTGTGCACCGACAATGGAGCAATGATCGCGCTGGCGGCGGCGATGCGCCTGCAGGCGGGCGTGCAGCGGGCCGAGCATACCTACGCATTCGACGTGCGGCCGCGCTGGCCGCTGGAGCAATTGGCGCCATGAAGCAGCACAGGCAAGTGCAGTGTCTCGCACTCCTCGAGCACCAGACCGTGCGAAATGCGGCACGGATTCGTCTCTGGCTGTCGGGCCTGCTCTGGCTCGCCCTGTGTCTGCCGGCCCTGGCGCAGGCGCAAGTCGGCGCGCCGCCGATCCGGATCGGCATGATCGAAGGGCTGAGCGGTGCGTTCGCCAACACCGGAGAGGCGGTGTACCGCAATTTGGCTTGGGCGGTGGAGCGGGTGAACCAGCGCGGCGGCGTGCGCCTGCCTGCGAGCGCCAGCGGGCCGCGTCTGTTGCAGTTGCAGCGCTACGACAGCAAGGGCCAGAACGAGGAGGCGCTCTCCGCCCTGCGCTCGGCCATCGACGACGGCGTGCAGATCGTGCTGCAGGGCAATTCGTCGGCCAATGCCGCCGCCCTCATCGACGCGATCAACAAGCACAACAGCCGGGAGCCTGCGCGGCGCGTGCTGTTCCTGAACTATTCGGCGGTCGACCCGATCCTCACGAACGAGCGGTGCAGCTTCTGGCATTTCCGCTTCGACGCGCACGCCGACATGCGTGTGGCG
This sequence comes from Rhodoferax sp., assembly GCA_039807845.1. Taxonomy (GTDB): domain Bacteria; phylum Pseudomonadota; class Gammaproteobacteria; order Burkholderiales; family Burkholderiaceae_C; genus CAISIP01. Next base: position 2,793 of record JBDHRZ010000073.1, on the reverse strand, counting down.
GCACTCATGACGGTGATCAAGGAAGATGCCGCGCTCAAGAAGGTCTATCTGATCGGGCAGGACTACAGCTTCGGGCAGGCGGTGCTGCGCGAGGTGCGCCGGCAACTCGGTCTGCAGCGCCCCGACGTGCAGATCGTCGGCGACGAACTGCACCCGCTGGGCCGGGTGAAGGATTTCATGCCGTATGCGGTCAAGATCATGGCCAGCGGTGCGCAGGCGGTGATCACCGGGAACTGGGGCAACGACCTCACGCTGCTGATCAAGGCTGCGCGCGACGCGGGCTTCGATGGGCGTTTCTATACCTTCTACGGTAACGCGCTGGGTGCCCCGGCGGCGATCGGTCCGGCTGGCATCGGCAAGGTGGTCGCGGTGGCCGACTGGCTGCCGAACGTGCAGACGGCCGAGAGCCAGGCGTTCTACCGGGCGTTTCGCGCGCGCTATCCCCATCCGGCCGATGACTACGTGCACATGCGCATGCAGCTCATGATCGAGGCGCTGGCGCAGGCGATCGAAGTCTCCGCCGAGCGTGCGCCGCCGGCGCCCGGTGGACCGCTGGACGTGGTGGCGGTGGCGCGCGCGCTCGAAGGCGCTTCGGTCACGCTGGCTGGGCAGAGTGGCCGCATGCGTGCGAGCGACCACCAGTTCCAGCAGCCGCTGGTGGTGGGGGTCATGGACAGGCTCGGCACGCCGGGCGTGCAGTTCGACGTGGAGGGTTCGGGCTACGGTTTTCGGGTGGTGCGCAGCGTGCCCGCGGCGGCGGCCGAAATGCCCACGACCTGCCAGATGCGCCGGCCCTGATCCCGTGGCGGCAGACTCGCTTCGCTTGACCATGCGTGCCACCGTCACTGATCTGCAGGAATCGTGCATCCGGGAGGTCGCCAACGCAGGCTTCGGGCGTGAGGACGTGCTGGCGTTCTGGTTTGGCGAGAGCGACGAGGTCACGCCGCAATTCATCCGCGCGGCGGCGATCGCGTCGCTCGAACGTGGCGAGACCTTCTACAGCCACAACCTGGGCCTGCCCGGGCTGCGTGAGGCGATCGCGCGCTACATGTCCGCGTTGCACGGCCCGATCGGAGTCGAGCGGCTGGCGGTGACCTCGGGCGGTGTGATTGCACTGATGCTGGTGGCGCAGGCACTGATCGATCCGCTCGACGAGGTGGTCGCGGTCACGCCGATCTGGCCGAACCTGCTCGCGCAGCCGAAAATCATGGGTGCGCGGCTGCGAACCGTCCCCCTGGTGCCGGTGGCGGGCGCCTGGACGCTGGATATGGATGCCTTGGTGCACGCGGTGACGGCCAGGACCCGGCTGCTCATCATCAATTCGCCCAACAACCCGAGCGGCTGGACACTCACGCGCGCCGAGCAGCAGCGCATCGTCGAGCACTGCCGCGCGACCGGTAGCTGGATCCTGGCCGACGAGGTGTACGAGCGCCTGTACTACGAGGCCCCGGCGCCGGCGTGTGCGCCGAGCTTCCTGGATGTGTGCGATGCGCACGATCGGCTGGTGGTGGTGCAAAGCTTTTCCAAGAGTTTCCTCATGACCGGCTGGCGCCTGGGCTGGTTGGTGCTGCCGCCCGCGCTGGCCGCCCAGATGGGCAAGCTGATCGAATTCAACACCTCGTGTGCGCCGGTGTTCGTGCAGCGCGCGGCAGAAGCGGCGCTGGGGCGCTCCGGGGAGGTGATCTCGCGCGTGGCGACGCAACTCAAGCACTGTCGCGATACGCTCGTGCCCCTGCTGCAGGCCCTGCCGGGGGTGGAAGTCGCGCCGGCACCCGGCGGCATGTACGCGTTTCTGCGCATTGCTGGCCAGCGCGACTCGCTGCACGTGGCCAAGCGCCTGGTGGCCGAAGCCGGGCTCGGACTGGCCCCCGGCATGGCCTTTGGCATCGGCGATGCCCAATTGCAGGGTTGCTGGCTGCGCTGGTGCTTTGCCTCACGCGACCCGCAGCGCCTGGTGGCGGGGGTGCAACGGCTGGGCGGGTGGATATCCGGGGCTGGTTCATGCGCCTGATCCTGCCGTCCGCGGTCGACCAATACCTGGCCCAGCACCATGTGATGACGCTGGCCACGCAGGGCGACGACGGGCCGTGGGCGGCAGCGGTGTTCTATGCGCGGGACGGCGACGATCTGGTGTTTCTTTCCTCGCCGGGCAGCCGGCACAGCCGCAACCTGGCGCTGCAACCGCGCTGTGCCGTGACGATCCAGGGCGACGCGACGGACTGGCGCCAGATCCGTGGCATCCAGGCCGAAGGGCTGGTGCGCCAGGCCAGCGGGGCCGACCTGGTGCAGGCGCGCGCCTGCTACGAGCGCAGGTTCGCGTTCGTGCGGCCGCAATCGGCTGCGCCGGCGCTGGCGTCGGCGCTGGCGCGCGTGCACTGGTACCGGCTGCAGATCAGGCGGCTTCACTACATCGACAACCAGCGCGGATTCGGTCAGCGGCAGCAGTTCGAGCCCGACGGGCGGGACTGACGACCGCATGGGGGCGCGGCGGCCGCCAGCACGGTTCAGCGCGGCGCTGCAATCGCCACCGCAGCAAGGATTGCGGTTGGCGGCGCGCGTATTGCGCGGTCGTCGCTTCAGTCGTCCTGCTCCCGGGCGTGCAGGCGGGCGTTTTGCTTGCCGTCCCAGCGTCGGAACAACTGGTGCTCGATGCCCAACTGGTCGAGCGCCTTGCCCAGGCTCTGGTGCACGATGTCCATCACCGTCCTGGGCTGGTGGTAGAACGCCGGCATGGGCGGCAGGATGATGCCGCCGTAATCGGCCACTCGAGTCCTCAACTCGAGGTGACCCTTG
>JBDHRZ010000072.1:0-10031 GCA_039807845.1 Rhodoferax sp. | reverse complement strand
GGTGCCGGGCCACGAAACTTCCCTCGTTCTTCACGCGCCGCGTCGCCGGCCCGGGCCTCGGGCCCGGGCAACCCACCCGCAGTCATGAGCCTTCGCATCTACAACACGCTGACGCGTGCCTTGGAGCCTTTTTCGCCCATCGAGCCCGGTCATGTGCGCATGTACGTCTGCGGCATGACGATCTACGACCTGTGCCACATCGGTCACGCGCGCATGATGATGGCCTTTGACGTGGTGCAGCGCTGGCTCAAGGTGAGCGGCCTGCGCGTGCGCTACGTGCGCAACATCACCGACATCGACGACAAGATCATCCGCCGCGCGCTCGAGCGCGGCATCAGCATCCGCGCGCTGACTGACGAGATGACCGCGGCGATGCACCAGGACATCGGCGCACTCGGCATCGAGCCGCCGACGCTGGAGCCGCGCGCGACCGAATACGTGCCACAGATGCTGCGCCTGATCGGCCGACTGCAGGACAAGGGCCTGGCTTATCAGGCCGACGCCGGGGATGTCAATTTCTCCGTGCGCAAGTTCCCGGGTTACGGCAAACTGTCGGGCAAGTCGCTCGACGAGTTGCGCGCCGGAGAACGCGTCGCCGTGCTCGAAGGCAAGCAGGACCCGCTCGACTTCGTGCTGTGGAAGGCTGCCAAGTCCGACGAGCCCGAGGATGCGCAGTGGGCCAGTCCCTACGGCAAGGGCCGGCCCGGCTGGCATATCGAGTGCTCTGCCATGTGTGGCGAGACGCTGGGCGAGACGATCGACATCCACGGCGGCGGCGCGGACCTGCAGTTCCCGCACCACGAAAACGAGATCGCGCAGAGCGAAGGGGCCAACGGCAAGCCGCTGGCGCGCTTCTGGGTGCACAACGGTTTCGTGCGGGTCGACGACGAGAAGATGTCCAAGAGCCTGGGCAACTTCTTCACGATCCGCGAGGTGCTGGCGCGCTACGACGCGGAGACGGTGCGCTTCTTCCTTGTGCGCACGCACTACCGCAGTGCGCTCAACTACAGCGACCGGCATCTGGACGATGCGGCGGTCGCGCTCCGGCGCCTGTACACCACGCTGCAGAGCGTGCCTGCTGCGCCGCTCTCCGGGCTGGACTGGCGTGATCCGTTCGCGGCGCGCTTCAAGGCCGCGCTGGACGAGGATTTCGGCACGCCCGAGGCGATCGCCGTGCTGTTCGACCTCGCCAGCGAAATCAACCGCAGCCGCTCGGCGCAGCGCTCCGGCCTGCTGAAGGCGCTCGGTGGCTGCCTGGGCCTGCTGCAGCGTGATCCGGACGCCTACCTCAAGCGCGGAGCCGGCACGGCCGGCCAGGGCGTGGACGAGGCGCAGATCGAGTCGCTGGTCGCGCAGCGCACGCAGGCCAAGCAGGAGCGCAACTTTGCGCTCGCCGACCAGATTCGCCGGCAACTCGCCGAACTCGGGGTGCAGCTCAAGGACGGAGCGGGCGGCACGCAGTGGGAGCGGACGCGATGAGCACGCGCAGCCGCGTCGCAGCGCCGCCGGCAGGCGAAGCCGGCGTAGGGCCCAGCAAGGCGGCGCTTGCGCCGACCGCGCAGCCGGCCTATTGGGAGGACGCGTGCCGGCACCTGTCACGCCGCGACCGGGTGATGCGCCGGCTGATCGCGCAGTCAGGCGACGCGTGTCTGCAGACCCGTGGCGATGCCTTCGTGACGCTGGCGCGCAGCATCGTCGGCCAGCAGATCTCGGTCAAGGCGGCGCAGAACGTGTGGGACCGCTTCGTCAAGCTGCCGCGGCGGATGTCGGCGGCCAGCGTGCTCAAGCTCAAGGTCGACGACATGCGTTCGGCCGGGCTGTCGGCGCGCAAGATCGAGTACCTGGTCGACCTCGCGCTGCATTTCGACAGCGGCGCGATCGATGCCGATGCCTGGCACGCGATGGAGGACGAAGCCATCATCACCGAACTGGTCGGTATCCGCGGCATCGGCCGCTGGACCGCCGAGATGTTCCTGATCTTCCACCTGATGCGCCCGAACGTGTTGCCGCTGGATGACGTCGGGCTGCTCAATGGCATCAGCCGCAACTATTTTTCGGGTGACGTGGTCAGCCGCAGCGACGCGCGCGAGGTGGCGCTGGCGTGGGCGCCGTACTGCAGCGTCGCGACTTGGTATATTTGGCGCTCGCTCGATCCCCTGCCGGTCGCCTACTGAGCGCCGCGCTGCGGGTGCCTGGCCGGTGCCCGCGATGGTCCCGCCCGAGGGGTCGGCAGAAAGACATGGAGTCCGCCAGTGGGAAAGAAGACCTTCCTCGATTTCGAGCAGCCGATCGCCGAACTGGAATCCAAGATCGAAGAGTTGCGTTATGTGCAAAACGAGTCGGCGGTCGACATCTCGGCCGAGATCTCGCAGCTGACGAAGAAGAGCCAGCAGCTCACCAAGGACATCTACAGCGACCTCACGCCGTGGCAGATCACCAAGATTGCACGCCACTCGGAGCGGCCGTACACGCTCGACTACGTGGGGGAGATCTTCACGCATTTCGTCGAGATGCACGGTGACCGGCATTTCGCGGACGACCTGAGCATCGTCGGCGGGCTGGCGCGCTTCAACGGCACTGCCTGCATGGTGATCGGTCAACAGAAGGGGCGCGACACCAGGGAGCGCACCCTGCGCAACTTCGGCATGTGCAAGCCCGAGGGCTACCGCAAGGCGTTGCGCCTGATGAAAACCGCCGAGAAGTTCCGGCTTCCGGTGTTCACCTTCGTCGACACGCCCGGGGCCTTTCCCGGCATGGACGCCGAGGAGCGCGGGCAGTCGGAGGCCATCGGCCGCAACATCTTCGAGATGGCGCAGCTCGAGGTGCCGATCATCACCACGGTGATCGGCGAGGGCGGCTCCGGAGGCGCGCTTGCGATCTCGGTGGCCGACCAGGTGCTGATGCTGCAGTATGCGATCTACTCGGTCATCAGCCCGGAGGGCTGCGCCTCGATCCTGTGGAAGACGTCGGACAAGGCGCAGGACGCGGCAGAGGCGATGGGCATCACCGCGCACCGGCTGAAGGCGCTCGGCCTGATCGACAAGATCGTCAACGAGCCCGTCGGCGGCGCGCACCGCGACCACAAGCAAATGGCGGCGTTCCTGCGCCGCGCGCTCGCGGACGCATTCCGGCAACTGAGCGACCTCAAGGTGAAGGAACTGCTCGATCGCCGTTACGAGCGCCTGCAGGCGTACGGCCGGTTCAGCGACATCAAGGCTGACGCCAAGGCCGCCAGCCGCTAGCGGCCGCGCAGAGCGACGGCGCCACCATGCGATCGGCGCTGACGCAGGCGATGGAGGCGTTCACGCCGGCGCTGCCGCTGGCGGTGGCGCTCAGCGGAGGGGCCGATTCGACTGCCTTGCTGCTGGCCTGCGTACGCAAATGGCCCGGGCAGGTGGCCGCAATCCACGTGCACCACGGCCTGCAGCGCGCGGCCGATGATTTCGCGCGTCACTGCGCTGCCCTGTGCTCCCGGTTGGGCGTCGAGTTGATCGTGCAGCACGTCGATGCGCGCGCCGCGAGGGGCGCCAGTCCGGAAGATGCCGCGCGCCGGGCCCGCTACCGCGCACTGGATGCGGCCGCCCGCGCTGGCGATGGTTCGATCCGCTACTGCGCCGTGGCGCTGGCGCAGCACGCGGATGACCAGGTCGAGACCGTCATGCTGGCGCTCAGCCGCGGCGCCGGGTTGCCTGGGCTGGCGGCCATGCCGGCGCGGCGTATCGTGCATGGCATCACCTACCACCGGCCGCTGCTCGAGGTACCGGCGGCACAACTGCGCGGCTGGCTGGCCGAGCAGGGCCTGGATTACGTGGAAGACCCCAGCAATGCGGATCTGTCCTTCACGCGCAACCGCATCCGTGCCCACCTGCTGCCTGCCTGGGAACTCGCCTGTCCCGGGTTTCGCGGCACGATCGCGCGTTCGGCGCGCCATGCGGCGCAGGCGCAGCAATTGCTCGAGACACTGGCGCAACTCGATCTGGACCGCGTGGCGCAGCCGCCCGGCCTGTCGCTCGCGGATCTGCGGTCGCTGGCGAGCGAGCGGCAGGCAAACCTGCTGCGCCACTGGCTCAGGACGGTCCACGGCTGTGTGCCCAGCACGGCACAATTGCGCGAACTGTTGCGCCAGGTCGCGGCGTGCACGACGCGTGCGCACCGCATCGAAATCAGGGTCGGCAGCGGTTTCGTGCAGCGCAGGGCCGGCACCCTGTGTTGGTACAATGGCCGGCCCGAACCGGCCTAGCCCTGCCAGGGCCTCAGGCCGGTTGCCGCCATGGCGGCGCAGCGTCACCAAGGCGTGTGTCCGGGCTTCACGAATCCGACTCTCTTCATCCAATCAATGGCCTTGATCGTTCACAAATACGGCGGCACGTCGATGGGCTCGACCGAGCGCATCCGCAACGTCGCCAGGCGCGTCGCCAAGTGGGCGCGCGCGGGCAACCAGATGGTCGTCGTGCCCAGCGCCATGAGTGGTGAGACCAATCGTCTGCTGGCCCTCGGCAAGGAGTTGGCGCCGCAAAAGCCCAGTGCCGACTACAGCCGTGAACTCGACATGCTGGCGGCCACCGGGGAGCAGGCGTCATCGGCGTTGCTGGCGATCGCCCTGCAGGCCGAGGGCCTGCAGTCCGTCAGCTACGCCGGCTGGCAGGTTCCCATCCGTACCAACAGCGCCTACACCAAGGCGCGCATCGAGTCGATCGACGACAAGCGCGTGCGCGCCGACCTGGACAAGGGCCGCGTGGTCATCATCACCGGCTTCCAGGGCATCGACGACCGGGGCAACATCACCACGCTCGGGCGCGGCGGCAGCGATACCTCCGCGGTGGCGGTGGCAGCGGCGCTCAAGGCTCATGAATGCCTGATCTACACCGATGTCGATGGCGTCTACACGACCGATCCGCGCATCGTGCCGGAAGCGCGGCGGATGCAGACCGTCAGCTTCGAGGAAATGCTCGAGATGGCCTCGCTGGGCTCCAAGGTGCTGCAGATCCGCGCGGTCGAGTTCGCCGGCAAGTACCGGGTGCCGCTGCGCGTGCTGTCGAGCTTCACGCCGTGGGACATCGCGCTGCAGGACGAGGCCAACTCCGGGACCCTGATCACTTACGAGGAAGACGACAACATGGAACAAGCCATTGTTTCGGGCATCGCGTTCAGCCGCGACGAGGCCAAGATTTCCGTGCTGGGCGTACCCGATACGCCGGGCATCGCCTACCAGATCCTGGGCCCGATCGCGGAGGCGAACATCGACGTGGACGTGATCATCCAGAACCTGAGCAAGGACGGCAAGACCGACTTCAGCTTCACCGTGCCGCGCAACGACTACGCGCGCGCGGTCGATCTGCTCAGGGAGCAGGTCATCGGGAACCAGCGCTCGCGCGAAATCGTCGGCGATCCGAAGATCTGCAAGGTGTCGATCGTCGGCATCGGCATGCGCAGCCACGTCGGGGTAGCCAGCAAGATGTTTCGTTTGCTCAGCGAGGAGGGCATCAACATCCAGATGATCTCCACCAGCGAGATCAAGACTTCGGTGGTGATCGACGAGAAATACATGGAACTCGCCGTGCGGGCCCTGCACAAGGCGTTCGACCTGGACCAGCAGAGCGCTGACACCCTTGCGCAGTCGTGACATAATCCGCCGGATTTTCGAGAGCCAGGAAACGTGACCGAGTGGCCGAAGGTGCTCCCCTGCTAAGGGAGTATGGGGTGTAGAGCCTCATCGAGGGTTCGAATCCCTCCGTTTCCGCCAGGCATGGCAGCCTGAACAGAACTTCCCGAAATCGATCGAAGCCCCGCAGACCCGTTGGTCCCGGGGCTATTTTCATGGCCATATGCCAAACCGGAATGTCGGCCTTGCTGGCGGCTAGCGAGTTTTTCTGGGCGGGGTGGGCATTTCGAAGCAAAGTTCGGAACCTCCATGCGCACAATCGCTCAGAGGTGGCAGTGCGGCACGCAGTGGGGCGGCCAGCGCTGGCGCCGGAAATGGAGACCTGGTGTCGACGCGAATACTTCTCACCGGAGGGCGGTTGCTCGATCCGCGCCAGGACGCGCTTGGGGCGTCGGTGGACGTCCTGATCGAAGGCGGCAAGGTGGCAGCCGTCGGCGCGCACATCGCACCGCGCGAGGGCGTGGCGTGCATCGATGTCAGTGGGCTGACGGTGATGCCGGGCCTGATCGATGCGCACGTGCACATCTACATGAACGAGGCCAACATCGCGGCCCTGTCGAACGTGCCCCAGACCTACGCGGCAGCGAAGTCGGCCTTCATGCTGCGGCAGATGCTGCACCGTGGCTGGACGACGGTGCGCGACGTGGCCGGGGGCGACTACGGGATGCGCGATGCCGTCGAGGCCGGCTACGTGGAGGCGCCGCGGCTGTTCATCGGCGGGCGCGCCATCAGCCAGACTGGCGGGCATGGTGACTTTCGCCGGCGCACGGAAGACGCGTGCGCCTGCTGCAGCGCGCTGCCGATCTTCAGCACGCTGGCCGATGGGGTGCCGGAGGTCATCAAGGCCACGCGCGAGCAGTTGCGCCTGGGCGCCGACCACATCAAGATCATGCTCGGGGGCGGCGTGGCGTCGCCGTCCGATCCGCTGGACAGCGTCCAGTATCGGGTGGACGAAATCGCGGCCTGCGTGGAAGAAGCCGAGCGCTGGGGCAGTTACGTGTGCGCCCACGCCTATCTCGACGCGTCGATCCGCCGCGCCGTGCTCAACGGGGTGCGTACCATCGAGCATGGCAACTTCGTCGGCCGGGAGACGGCCGACCTGATGGTGGAGCGTGGCGCCTTCGTGGTGCCGACCCTGATCGTGCACGAGGCCAACGTGCGCATGGGTGCGGCATCGGGGAAGTCGCCGGCGTCGATGGAGAAGAACGAGCGTGTGCGCCAGGGGGGCCTGAAGGCGCTCGAGATCTACCGGGGTGCCGGCGTGCAGATCGGCTTCGGCTCCGACCTGTCGATGCACACCCAGCACTTCCAGAACGACGGGCTGGCGTTCCACGCCCAGGTGCTCTCGAACGCGCAGGTACTGCGCTCGGCCACCGTCGTCAACGCGAGGATCCTGCGCCGCGAAGGGGTTCTCGGGGAACTGGTCCCGGGCGCCATCGCGGACCTGCTGGTGGTGCGTGGCAACCCCTACGAGGACATCTCGGTGCTGTCCGATGCCAGCGCCATGCTGGCCATCATGAAGGATGGATCTTTCGTCAAACCGCTGCCTGGCTCGAATGCATAGGCCTGTTCACTCTTACCGGAGAAATCGATCATGAAACGTTTCCTTGTCGCCCTGTCCGTCGTCTGCCTGGGAGTTGCCACGCACGCACAGGAGTACCCGAGTCGCGCACTCAAGCTGGTGGTGCCGTTTGCCGCCGGCTCGACGATCGACATCCTTGGAAGAGCGGTCGGGCAGGGACTCTCCGACAAGCTCGGGCAACCCGTGGTGGTGGAGAACAAGCCCGGCGCCGGTTCCGCAGTCGGGGCCGCTGCGGTGATGAGCAGCCCGGCCGATGGCTACACGCTGCTGCTGGCATCGAATGCGACCCTTGCCGTCAATCCGATCCTGTACAAGAAGCTGCCTTACGATCCGAATGATTTCAAGGTGGTGGGAACGACCGGCGGCTTTCCGAGCTTCCTGCTCGTGGGCGGCAGCTCGAAGTTCCAGACCTTTGCCGATTTCATCAAGGCCGCGAAGGAACACCCGGGTGCGGTCAAGTTCGCGTCCTCGGGTGTCGGTTCGACCGGGCACCTGGTGGGTGAAGTGCTGGCGAAAGCCGCTGGCGTCCAGTTGCTGCACGTCCCGTACAAGGATGGCCCGCAGGGTCTCACGGCCACCATTTCCGGCGAGGTCGACGCGATCTTCTACCCCTCGGGCGCGGCATTGCCGTTGATCAATGCAGGCAAGGTGCGCCCGCTGGCGGTGAGCACCAAGCGACGGACCCACGACCTGCCGAACGTCCCCACCGTCGCCGAGTCGGGCTACCCGAACTTCGACCTGATCGGCTGGACCGCGATCGCCGTCCCGTCGAAGACGCCGGCGGCCGTGGTCGATCGGCTGCGCGACGCCATGACGGCGGTGTACGCGAGCCCCGCCTACCAGGCCAAGCTCGATTCGCTCGGACTGGTGGCGCAGAAGCTCCTCGGTGCGGAAGCCGATGCGTTCGTCAAGTCCGAGCAGCGCGCCATGGTCGAAGTGGCCAAGAGCGCCAACATCCAGCCGGAGTGAGGCGCCGCGGCCGTTTGGGGCACTCTGGCCGTTGGGCTACGTTGGCTCACGCCGGACCGAAGCCGTGACGGTCAGTCGCCGACCTGGCCTGCAAGCCAGTTGGTGAACTGGGTCAAGGCGACCGTGTGGCCCCGGTCCGTTTCGAAGCAGAACCAGTAGCCAGCCGTTGCCGTGTAGCCGCCCCCTGGCTTGCCCATCAGGGGCGCGATCAGCACACCGTTGGCGAGTTCGTCGGCCACCAGGCAACGCGGCAGCAGGGCCACGCCGAGTCCCGAGACGACGGCCTGGATCATCGCGTGGTAGTTGTCGAACTGCGGACCGGTCAGGGTCCGCAGTTCCGACAATTGGTTCAATTCTGCCCACAATGGCCAGTGCTGTGGGACGGTGACGTGGCGCAGCAGTGCAAACCGCCCGACGTCCGCCGCCTCGTGGATCGACCCTGCGACTTGCGGCGGCGCGACCAGCACGACGTCGCGCCCGTCGAGGTAGATTGCCTGTGCGCCGGGCCACTTGCCGTCGCCGAACAGGATGGAGCCGTCGATCGAGGAGTCCCGGAAGTCCAGGCTGTTCACGTAACGCACGAAGTTGATCTGCACATCCGGGTGCTGGTGGTAGAAGTCGGGCAGGCGCGGAATCAGCCACTTCGTGCAGAACGTCGGCATCGCCGAGATGTTGAGTGCGGCGGCGTGGATGCCCTGGCTGATCAGTTCCAGCGTGGCGTCTTCCAGTTGCTCGAGCAGCGGCCGGATGCGCCGCTCGTAACGCGACCCGGCAACGGTCAGGTCCAGCTTCTTTCCATTGCGCTGGAAGAGCGGGAGCTCGAGCCAGCGCTCCAGGTCCTGGACCTGCTTGGTGACCGCGCCTTGCGTGAGCTTGAGTTCGTTGGCTGCCCGCGAGATGCCGCCGAAGCGCACGACCGTGGAGAACGTGCGCAGCAGATGCGATGGGGGGTTGATGCGACGGATTTTCATGCGGTCAAGTGCTGCTGGCGCCGAGTGCGTCGGCCCGGGAGATGCTGCGCTGAACCAATGGGTGACGCTGCAATTCCAGGGTGGAATGAGGTGCGAGCCTGCATTTCGAGTCAGTGGCCAGTTCGGCGAACCAAAACGAAATCGACGCGTGCCGCGCCTGCCCATTATGGTGAGCGGATTCATGCCACGTCCCGCATGATAGGTGCTCCGAAGTCAACCAAGGACTATCCTCATGAACCCGCCCCCCGATGGCCTGCGCGGCAAGCACTTTCCCCTTCCACTGCCGCGTCGCACCTTCCTCGGCGCGATGGCGGCGCTGGCCGTCCCCACGGCAGTCGGAGCCCAGGGACTTTCGCAGCAAAGGCTGCGCATCGCGACCGCGACCGAGCCCAGTTCGTTCGATCCGCACTTCACCTATTTCGGTCCCAACCGGCAGGCGCACATGCCGGTGTTCGAACCGCTGGTGATGTACGCAGCCGATCTCAGCCTCAAGCCGGCTTTGGCGACGATCATGGCATTCGTCGGCGCCAAGATGGTGCTGATCGATGTCGTCAAGGTGCCGCCGGTGGTCAGCCTCGGGGTGATCGCCGGTGTTCTGACGATTGCGATACTCGCGTCATGGCGGGTCCAGAAGAACGCGCCGGTGGAAGCCGGCGAATCCGACCCGGCGGGCGCCGCTCGCCCACCCTCTCCGCTGCCCGGCGATTAGCGACTCGCCGCCGGATGCCAGCAGGCTGGCGATCACCTCCTTCTGCCCCTCCCCGTGCAGGCTCACCGTGCGTGTACCGGTTCCGTTCCCAGCCAACCCTGCTCCCGCGCCCCATGACCCGTTCACGTCTCCCATCTT